>JALYTU010000246.1 GCA_030854125.1 Actinomycetota bacterium
TGGTGTGCTGTTTCGCGGTGGTGACGCCCTGCAGGCGGCCCGGCAGCTGGACACGATTGTGCTCGACAAGACGGGCACAATCACCCACGGCAAACCCGCACTGACCGACGTTGTGACGGTCGGTGGCTTTGACGGGCAGACTGTGCTGCGGTTGGCGGCCGCGGTCGAGCGCGATTCGGAGCACCCGCTGGCCCAGGCGATCGTCGCTGGTGCGGCCGAGCGCAAGATCGATGTGCCACGGCCTGGTCGCTTTGAGGCGGTCCCCGGTCGCGGCGTCGACGCGGAGGTGGAGGGCCGCGCCGTGCTTCTGGGCAACCGGAGGCTGATGGTCGATCGCGGCGTCGCCACCGCCGAGCTCGATGCGCGCGCCGACGAGCTGGCCCGTGAGGGCAAGACGCCGATGTACCTATCGCTCGACGGGCAGGCCGCCGGCTTGATCGCGGTCGCTGACACGATCAAGCCCGACTCGATCGCCGCGATCGAGCGGCTGCGCCGCTCGGGTCTCGAGGTGGCGATGATCACCGGCGACAACGTCCGCACCGCGCAGGCGATCGCGCACCAGGTCGGCGTCGACCGCGTGCTCGCAGAGGTGCTTCCGCAGGACAAGGCCAACGAGGTTCACAAGCTGCAGCTCGAGGGCAAGAAAGTCGGGATGGTCGGCGACGGGATCAATGACGCGCCCGCGCTGACCCAGGCCGACGTCGGGTTCGCGATCGGCACTGGCAGCGACGTCGCGATCGAGGCGTCCGATGTGACGCTGGTTGGCGGCAGCCTTCAGAGCGTCGTAACGGCGATCGAGATCTCCCGGGCGACGATGCGCAACATTAAGCAGAACCTGTTCGGCGCGTTCGTCTACAACGGCGCCGGGCTGCCGATCGCCGCCGGAGTTCTGTACCCGTTCATCGGCCTGTTGCTCTCGCCGCTGATCGGCGCCGCCGCGATGGCGTTCAGCTCCGTAACCGTCGTCTCGAACGCCAACCGGCTGCGCCGCTGGAAGCCAACGGAGGGGCAATCATGAGCATCGCGCAAGTGATCGTCACGATTGCCGGCGGGTTGTCGATCGCCGGTGTCGCCTGGTTCTTCTGGGGTCCGCGCGGCGACGGCGTCACCGCTGGTATTACCTCGTCGGGCTTCCAAGAGGCAACCATTGCCGTCAAGGGCGCCTACACCCCCGACGTGATCATCGTGGAACACGGCAAGACGGTCAGGCTCACGTTTCTGCGCCAGGAGACGGCCGCGTGCTCGGAGAAGGTGATCTTCCCCGACTTCAACCGGACCGCGGAGCTGCCGGAGGGCGAGCTCGTGCCGATCGAGTTCACCCCCGAAGAAGCCGGCGAGTACGAGTTCACCTGCGGCATGGGCATGCTTCGCGGCAAGCTGATCGTCCAATAGAGATCGTGAGACCGAATGAGTCCCTCCGCTGATCCCGCGACGCCCGGCCGTATGTCGACTGCTCCAGATTCCGCGCCCGCCGCCAGCCAGGCACATGCGGCCGAGCCCGAGCAGCGCCAACGCGACCAGAAGCCGGTGCACGAGCACCGGCACCCGTGGCGGGTGGAGGGCGCCAGACGTGAGCCTGACAAGCCGAATGCCACCGGAGTGGTTCGTCGACCGCCGGGCGGAAAGTTCATCTGGCTGGTGCTGCTGGGGATGTTCGCGGCCAATTGGTTGATCGCCTCGCAGGTGCAGCCGTCCGGGCATCCGCGGCTGACTGTGCCCTACAGCTACTTTCGTGCGCAGGCACAGACCGGCAACGTGGCTGAGGTGAGCTCTACGGGCGCCGCGATCCAAGGCAGCTTCCGTCACGTGGTCACCTATCCGGCGGGAAAGAAGGGCCAGGTCACGCACCTGTTCACGACCCAGCGCCCGGCGTTCGCTGATGACCAGCTGCTCAGTCTGCTGTTGAGCAACAAGGTGACCGTGAACGCCAACCCCGTCAACCAGGGGCGCTCGTTGCTGTCCAGCCTGCTGCTGGGGTTCGGCCCGACGCTGCTCCTCGTTGGATTGTTCGTGCTGATGATGCGCCGCGCGTCAAGCTCGATGGGATCGGGCGGGATGCTCGGCAAGCTCGGGAAGTCAAAGGCCAAGCGCTATGACGCGTCGACGCTGCGCACGACGTTTGCGGATGTCGCGGGGATCGACGAGGCGACCGACGAGCTTGCTGAGATCGTCGGCTTTCTCAAGGAGCCCGATCGCTACCGGCGCCTGGGTGGGATGATCCCCAAGGGGGTGCTGCTGACCGGCCCTCCCGGCACGGGCAAGACCCTTTTGGCGCGGGCCGTTGCGGGCGAGGCGGACGTGCCGTTCTTCTCTCTGTCGGCCTCAGAGTTCGTCGAGATGATCGTCGGCGTCGGCGCCAGCCGTGTACGTGATCTGTTTGAGCAGGCCAAGACTGACGCCCCGGCGATTATCTTCATCGACGAGCTTGACGCGATCGGCCGTGCGCGCGGAGGCGGGGCGATGGGCGGCGCCAACGACGAGCGTGAGCAGACGCTCAATCAGATCCTGACCGAGATGGACGGCTTCACCGGCAGCGAAGGCGTGATCGTCGTCGCGGCGACCAACCGACCGGAGATCCTCGATCCAGCGCTGCTGCGCCCCGGGCGTTTTGATCGCCGCGTGACGGTCAACCCGCCCGATCACGCCGGACGGCGCAAGATCCTCGAGGTTCACACCCGCAACGTGCCGCTCGGCGACGATGTCGACCTCGGAGCCCTCGCGGGCAGCACGCCCGGGATGGTCGGCGCTGATCTACGCAACCTGGTCAACGAGGCAGCGCTCGGAGCCGCCAGGCGCGGGCATGAACTCGTAAAGCGCGAGGACTTCACCGACGCGTTTGAGAAGATCGTGCTCGGCACGGCCCGGCGGATCGTGCTCTCCGAGGAGGACCGCCGCCGAACCGCCTACCACGAGTCAGGACACGCGCTGCTCGGAATGCTCGAGCCCGGTGCGGACCCGGTGCGCAAGGTCTCGATCATCCCCCGCGGCCGAGCTCTCGGCGTCACGTTCCAAAGCCCGGACGCGGACCGCTACGGGTACACCCAGAGCTACCTGCGCGGGCGAATCGTCGGCGCGCTCGGCGGTCAGGCAGCCGAGGAGCTTATCTACGGCGAGATCACCACCGGCGCTGAGTCAGACCTCGAGCAGGCAACCGCCGTAGCCCGCCAAATGGTCGGACGCTGGGGTATGTCAGAGAAACTCGGCCGCGTGTCCGTACTCCCCGGACCCGGCGAGCAGTCACTGCTCTTCCCCGGTATGGACGGCGCGACGTCGGAGCGCACGCGCGAGCTGATCGACGACGAAGTCAAGCGGATCACCGACGAGTGCTACGCCCGCGCCGTCGAGGCCCTCAGCGGGCACCGCGACCAGCTGGACCGTCTCGCGGCCGCACTGCTCGCCAGCGAGACACTCGACGAACCCGACGCTTACCAAGCCGCCGGCATCCCGCAGCCCGCACACCCCGATCAGGAACCACCCGCACAGCTGATCGCCGAGACACCTGTCACCGGCACGGCCCCGGTTGCTCTGGTCCCAAGGGGCGGCGGAGACAACGATCGCCGATGACCGATCTGAACGGCGCACCGATCGGCACCGCGATGACCGTCCCGCAAGCGACCGCACCAGCCGCTGCGCCGACGACCGCCCCCCGCACCAATCGCCCTGCGACTGCGGTCCTTCGCGTCGCGGACGTGACCAAGAGCTTTCACCGCGGTATCTGGCCGCGACGGCGCTCGGTCGCGGTTCTTAATGGTGCGAGCCTCGAGGTTCGCGCGGGCGAGCTCGTCGGGTTGGTCGGTGAGAACGGCTCGGGGAAGAGCACGCTGTTGCAGATCATCGTCGGACTGCTCGATCGAGATGCCGGCGAGGTGCAGCGCCCAGCGCGTCTGGGCTACTGCCCGCAGGTACCGATGCTGTGGGACAAGCTGACTATCGACGAGCACTTCCGGCTGTTCGCGCGCGCCTACTCCCTCGATGATCAGCAGCGCGAGCGCGCAGCTGCTGATCTGCTTGACGAGTTGCAGTTCGAGCGCTACCGCGGCTACCGCGTCGAGGATCTCTCCGGCGGCACGCGCCAGAAGCTAAACCTCGCGTTGGCGCTGATGCACGACCCGGAACTACTGCTGCTCGATGAGCCGTACTCAGGCTTTGACTGGGAGACCTACCTGCGGTTCTGGGAGATGTCAGAACGCCGCCGCGACCAAGGCATGGGAATCATGATCGTCTCGCACCTCCTCGCTGAGCGCGAGCGGCTCGATCGCGTGTACGAGCTTCGCGACGGAACGACCGTGGCGGGATGAGCGCGTTTGCGCACACGAGCGGAAGCTTTGTGCGTGAGCAGCTGCGCGCGCCACTGACGCTGGTGCTGCTGGTCGCGATCCCCGCGTTCTTCGTGCTGATCTTCGCCAGCGTGCTGGGCGAGTTCGCCACGGCGCTGGGCGGCACGCTGGCGAGCCGCTCGGCGACGGCGATCAGCGCCGGCTGGGCAACCGCGTTCCTGTCGGGGACGCTGGCGTTCTTTCAGGTCACCTCTTCGCGCGGCGCTGACCGGCGGCTCGCCGTCGCGGGCCTGGGCGCGACGCGCGTGGCACTGTCACGGATCGTCGCTGCGCTTCTGCTGGGCACCACGGTCAGCGCCGTCGCGTTTCTGACGTTGTGGCTGCGCAGCGGGATCGGGCACCCGTGGCACGCGGCGGTCGCGATCTTCGCGTTCTCGGCGATCTACATCGGCATCGGCGCGCTGATCGGCGCGTTCGTTTCAGGCCCCCTGGAGGGGTCGCTGCTGGTCGTGCTGGTGTTCGCGCTCGACGCGTTCTCAGGACCGCAGATGACCAGCTCTGCGAGCGCGATCGGATCGTTCACCCCAACCTTTCATGCCGCGAACCTGCTGATCGCGGCCGGCGGCGGGCAGGGCTCTCCCGGCGCCGACTGGGTCGGAGTCGCAGCCGTGGCGCTGGCCGCGCTGGCGGTCGCGCTGGGGGCGTTCTGGTTCGCGGCGCGAACGAGGACATGACCGTGTCATCCCGAACGGCGACCGCGACCTTGATGGCGTTTCGCGACCAGCGGCGCCGCCCCTTGGTGCTGATCCTGCTGGTGATCGTCCCTGCGATCGTGGTCCTGTGGAGCGTCGCGATCACCAAGGCGACACCACGCCGGATTGGCCTGCCCGGCGGGGTCTGGGTAACGACGACGATGAAGGCGCTGCACGGGCCGGTGATGGCCGGGTTCACGGTCG
>JALYTU010000247.1 GCA_030854125.1 Actinomycetota bacterium
GTGCTCATCAGACCCCGTCAGCGCTCCCGTCAGCGCCGCCCGGCGAAACACCTGAGGCGTCTGGATCGCCCACAGCCGGGAGCGGTCCAGCGTGCGGGCCACGGTGCGCCCGTCCGGCGCGCACTCCTTGATCGTGTCGGTCACCGGTGCCGCGGCGATCACTGCGTCTGCGCCCGAGCGCTCGAGCTCCTGCAGCGCCGCGGTGAATAGTGCCGTGGTGGCCAGCGGACGCGCGGCGTCGTGCACGATCACCGCGTCGTCTCCATCACTGCGTTGAAGGGCCGCGCGCACCGAATGCGAGCGCTGCGCTCCCCCGGCGACGGCGATCACCCCCTCGGGGGCCGCGTGCAGCCAGTCGGCCGGCAGCGCGACAACGATCGCGCGTACCGCGTCGACCGCCCGCAGCGCATCCAGGCTCCACGCGAGCATCGGCCGGCCGCCCAGCGACACGAGCGCCTTGGGTCGGTCGGACCCAAGGCGCTCACCCCGGCCAGCGGCCACAATCAGGGCGACCGCCACGGTCTCCTACTTCGCGGCGACGGCCACCTTGCCGTTGCCGTCGACGTGGCGCTCGGGGCCCAGGAGCAGGTCGTGGAGGTAGGCCTCGACCTCGGCCTCCTCCATCTGCAGCGCGTACATCAGCTCAGAGCAGAGAATCTTCTTGGCGCGGGTGAACATCTGCTTCTCGCCGGTGGACAGGCCCTTCGCAGCCTCGCGGACGGCGAGATTGCGCACGACCTCGGCCAACTCGTAGATGTCCCCGGTCTTGATCTTGTCCCGGTTGTGCTTGAAGCGCCGGTTCCAGTTCTTGGGCATCTCAGAGCACTCGTCCTGGAGCACCGCGAGGACCTTCTTGATGGTCTCCTCGTCGATCACGCGCCGCAGCCCGGCCAGGGAGGCGTTCTCGGTCGGGACCATCACCGTCATGTCGTTGTGGAGGATCCGGATGGTCAGATATTCGCGGCTCTCACCAAAGACCTCCTTGCTCTCCTTGCGCAGCACCCGTCCGGCCCCGTGGTGCGGGTAGACGACGCTGTCGCCGATCTCAAAGTCGACGTGCGGGGGCAGCACGATCGCCTCAAGGTCAACCAGGTGCTCTTCGGTTAGCTCTGTGATGGTGTCCTCCTCTTTGAATTGCGGGCCGCGGTGGCCCGCTCGGGTATTGCGCTGAGGGTCATCCGACCCTACGTCTGCAGGTAGCGATCGACCAGGTTGATCTCCTGCTGGCGACGAAGGCCCTCGCGGATGTCCTTCGCCCGGATCTCGCCGACGCCGTCGACGGTCTCCAGCTCGCCGTCAGACGCGGCGAGCAGCTCCTCGAATCCCCCGAACTCCGTCACGATTCGCTGGACAACGAGCCTGGGCAGCCGGGGTATGCGCCCCAAGATGCGAAATCCGCGCGGTGAGGAGGGATAGTCGAGCGTGTTGAGCTTGCGGTCGTAGCCGAGCAGCTCGGCGAGCCGTCCGAAGTCGAGAAGATCCTGGTGGGGCAGGCGGACGAGCTCATCGATCACCGTGGCGAAGCCGTCGTCGGTGTCCTCGACGACGTAGTCGTGCAGCAGCGCGGCCTTGTCGGCGGCCACCCCGACCATCGTCTCGTCGAGCTGCATCTCGATCAGCCGGCCCTCGGTGCCGAGCTCGACGATGTAGCGCTCGATCTCGACCGCCATGCGGGTTACCAGCTCGGCCCGCTGCAGCACGGTCAGGACATCGTGCAGGGTGACGCCACCCTCGAACTCGAGCGCGGTCAGTCGCGTCGAGACCTGGTCCAGCCGGCTGCGGTACTTGTCCAGCGTGGCTAGTGCCTGGTTGGCCTTGGCGAGCACCACGGGGATGTCCTCGAGGATGTACTTGGCTCCGTCCACGTACAGCGAGACGACCTCGCGCCGCTCCGAGACGGCGATCACGATCGCATCGGTCTGCTTGGAGACCCGCTCAGCGGTGCGGTGGCGGGTGCCGGTCTCGAGGGTGAGGATCGTCGGGTCCGGGGTGAGCTGGACGTTGACGTGGGCGATCTTGGTGGCGTTGGAGCTCAGGGTGATCGCCCCGTCCATTTTGGCCAGCTCGTAGAGGAAAGCCGGCGAGTAGTCGATGTCGAGCTTGATCCCGCCCGAGAAAAGAAACCCGAGCTCGTCGGCATCACCGATCACGATCAGAGCACCGGTGCGGGCGTCGACGATGTTGTCGATCCCCTCCCGCAACGAGGTTCCGGGCGCGACCATCTCGAGCGCCCTCATGATCCGGGACTCCTGGCGAGCCTCGAGCTCGGTGGTGAGCTCTTCCCCGGAACGCGGCGGCATCACGGTCGATTTTAGCCGGTAACCCCTCTCGGCTGACTTGCGGAGGTCCTGCTCAGGCCGCGTTTGCGAACGTTTGCGGCCGGCCCAGCGCAACCCCGAGCGCCTCGCGCAGGCTGGCGTGCGCTCCCGGCTCGACTACCGGAGCCAGACCGAAGCGCTCCGCCTCAGCCAGCCGTCGGTCACCGTGCCCGACGGTACGCAGCTCGCCGGTCAGGCCCAGCTCACCGAAACAGGCCAGCGGGCGCCCCTGCGCACCGTGCAGCGCCGTCCGCTTGGCGGCGCTCGCCACCGCCAGGGCGACCGCCAGATCGGCCCCCGGCTCGTCGATGCGAATCCCCCCCACCACGTTGACGAACACGTCAGCGGAGCCCAGTCCGATCCCGCCGTGGCGGCCGAGCACCGCGAGCACGAGCGCGACCCGGTTGCGGTCCAAGCCGCTCACCACCCGCCGCGGGGGCACGAGCTCTGACGCGGTGACCAGCGCCTGCACCTCGACCAGCAGCGGCCGTGAGCCCTCCATCGCGCACAGCACGACACTGCCGGGCGCGCGCGTGGCCTCAGCGACGAACCGAGCCGAGGCGTCGAGCACCTCGACGAGCCCGTCATCGCGCATCTCGAAGACTCCCGCCTCGTTGGTGGAACCGAACCGATTCTTGATCGCCCGCACAGTCCGGTAGGTCCGCTCGCGCTCGCCCTCGAACTGCAGCACGCAGTCGACGAGGTGCTCGAGCACGCGGGGGCCGGCGAGGGCGCCCTCCTTGGTCACGTGACCGACGAGGATGACGGCGATATCCAGGCGCTTGGCGACGTTCATGATCGCGTCGGCGACCTCGCGCACCTGAGCCACCGAGCCGGCCGCGCTGGACAGCTCGGCGGAATGGATCGTCTGGACGGAGTCGACCACGCAGACTTCGGGGCGCTCGGCCTCCAGGGTGGCCAGCACGGTGTCGAGGTCGGTCTCGGCGATGACGGGAATCGCCAGCGGATCGCCGCCGCGCAGCCGCTCGGCACGCAGCCGGATCTGGGCGGCTGACTCCTCCGCCGAGACATACAGCGTCCGGCGTCCGGCGGCGGCGAGGTTGGCAGCCACCATCGTGGTCAGCGTCGACTTGCCGATCCCGGGGGCTCCGCCGATCAGCACCAGCGAGCCGGGCACGATCCCACCGCCGAGGACGTTGTCCAGTTCCCCGATGCCGGTGCTCAGCCGGACATGATCAGACGCGACGACGTCGCCCAATGCGGTGGGGACCACGGCAATCGCGTCCGATCCGGACAGTCCGCGCCCACGACCCGCGCCACCGGCGCCACGTCCGGGCCCGCCACGCCCGGAGCCGGAGCGTTGCGGCCGAGCCTGTTCGACGAGGGTGTTCCACTCGCCGCAGCCGGGACAGCGGCCGGCCCAGCGCGGAGTGTCGTGGCCGCACTCGGTGCAGACGTGAATGGAGGTCGCGCGGGGCATGGCTGGGGGCTCAGCCTACGGGGCGTCATGGACGGCAGCGCGGAGATGTTGCGGTTCTGGCACCCGCCGGCGCAACTTGCTGGGGCACCGCGGGTTAGCGGGGCACAAACCACTTTGCCCGAACGGCCGAGCGGGCGTGACCGGAGGTGTGCTATGCGCCGAATGCTGATCGTGCCGTTCTTCGTCGTGGTCGTGATCGCCGGCTCGCTGTTGGGGCCGGCCGGCGCCTTGGGCGCACGAGGATCGCAGCGCGGACGCGAGCGCGTCCATGCCGTCGTGACGCTGACCGCCTCGGCGACGGCGGTCGCCCCGGGCGAGGCCGTGACCCTGCGCGGGCACGTCGCCCCCGCGCACCGCGGGCAGCGCATCCTGCTGCGCCAGGGGTTCGGGGCCCGGTGGGTGACGATCGCACAGCCGCACTTGGACCGCAGCTCGAGCTTCCGTGTCACCCACACATTCACCAGCGACCGGACCGCGTCGCTGCGCGCCGTCCTGCCGGGCAGCGCCCGCAACCTGCGCTCACGCTCGCCCGTGACCACGATCGACGTCAACGTGATCCACCGGATCAAGCACGTCGTGATCATCATGCAGGAGAACCGCTCCTTCGATCAGTACTTCGGCACCTACCCGGGAGCGAACGGGATTCCCGCGGGGGTGTGCGTGCCCGATCCCCGCAACGGCGGCTGCGTGCGACCTTTCCACGATTCCGCGGACAAGAACTTCGGCGGTCCGCACAGCCAGAGCAACGCCACCGCCGACATCGCCGGCGGCCAGATGAACGGGTTCGTCGCCCAGGCCGAGAAGGGCACCGGGTGCACCGGCAACAACCCCAACTGCAGCCCGTGTACGTCGAGCACCCAGAGCCGGTGCATCGACGTGATGGGCTACCACGACGCCCGTGAGATCCCCAACTACTGGAGCTACGCCCACAACTTCGTGCTCCAGGACCGGATGTTCGAACCCAATGCCTCCTGGAGCCTGCCCGAGCACCTCTTCCAGGTCTCGGAGTGGTCGGCCCTCTGCACCAATCCGTTTGAGGCCCTGTCGTGCACCAACGCCCTGCAGAGCCCCAACCCACCGGGCGTGCCCCTGAGCCAGACGCCGTTGTACGCCTGGACGGATATGACCTATCTGCTGCACCGGGCCGGTGTCAGCTGGGGGTACTACGTGTTCAAGGGCAGCGAGCCGGATTGCGAGAACGACAGCGCCGTGACCTGTACCCCGGTCGCTCAGGGGCCCACGACCCCTGGCATCTGGAACCCGCTGCCGCACTTCGCCGATGTCCAACAGGACGGTCAGCTCGGCAACGTCCAGACGCTGAGCAACTTCTTCACGGCGGCTCACGCGGGCACGCTGCCGGCGGTCTCCTGGATCGACCCCAACGGGAAGGTCTCAGAGCATCCGACGGCGCTCGTCAGCGCGGGCCAGACGTACGTCACCGGGGTGATC
>JALYTU010000248.1 GCA_030854125.1 Actinomycetota bacterium
CGCCTGAGCCACTCGCGCGGGCGGCGTCTCGCAGCGCTCGCCTCGGGCGAGGAAGCGGAACCGCCCGCGCGCGCGGGAAACGTGGGCTCCGACAGCTGCGACACGGGAACACGACGCTACCAGCGCAGGCCCCTGGAGGGCGATCGCGTACCCTCGTCTCCTTCGTGATGTCGACCGAGAGCCCCGGAGTCACCGTATGAGCCAGCTGGGTCTGAGCGCGTGAGCGCGTCCGCCCTCGAGACCTCGTCGCTGTCGGGCCGTCGCGTGCTCATCACGGGCGGCTCGGGCTTCATCGGCCGGCACGTCGTCTCCGAGCTGACCCAGGCCGGAGCTGTCGTCCGCGTCGTCGATCTTGTGGCCCATCCCGACCCCGATGTGGACACGGCGATCGGCGACATCGCCGATCCGGCCGTGCTGGAGGCGGCCTTCGACGGTGGCTTTGAGTCGATCGTGCACCTGGCCGCGGTCACCTCGGTGCTGCGCTCGCTGCAGCAGCCCGAGCTCACCTTCCGGACCAACGTGGCCGGCACCGCCGCGCTTTTGGAGGCGGGCCGCAAGGCCGGCGTCAGCTCGCTCTCCTTCGCCACCACCAACGCGGTGACCGGCACGATGCAGGCCCCCAAGATCTCCGAGGCCGCGGTGCTGAGGCCGCTGACGCCCTACGGCTCGACCAAGGCGGCCGGGGAGATGCTGATGTCCGCCTACACCGCCTCCTACGGCCTGCGCTGTGCGTGCATCCGCCTGACCAACGTCTACGGCCCCGGCATGCAGGCCAAGGACAGCATCGTCGCGCGCCTGATGCGGGCGATCCGGCTGGGGACGACGTTCGAGGTCTACGGAGACGGCAACCAGGTCCGCGACTACGTGCACGTCTCCGACGTCGTGCAGGCGATGAAGCTGGGCCTGACCAGCGATGCCTGGACAGGCCCGATGGTCATCGGCTCCGGCACCTCACTGTCTGTGCACGAGGTCGTCGATGCCGTGCGCGCGGTCAGCGGCGCCGAGTTGCCGGTCCGCCACGGAGAGGCCAAGCCGGGCGAGATGCCGGCCGTGATCGTCGATCCCAGTCGCGCGCACGCCGCAGGCTGGACCCCTCGCTATCCGCACCTCTCCGACGGGCTGATCGCGGTCTGGGATGAATGGCGCGATGCCGACGTGGCGCCCGCGTCATGACCGCCACCGACCCGCAGAGCGGAGTGTCCCTGAAGGAGCTCGCGCGCCTCACCCCCGAAGAGCGATCCGCCGCCGAAGCGTTTCTGGCTGAATATGGCGCCGGCGCCGGCGCTCCCCTGGTGATCGTCATCCCCGCCTATAACGAGGAGCCGACGGTGGCCGAGGTGATTGCTGGGATCCCGGCCGAGGCTGCCGGGCTGCGCACCGAGGTGATCGTCGTCGTGGACGGCGCCAAGGATGCCACCGCCGACCGCGCTCGCGAAGCCGGCGCGCTGGTCTGCGACGTGACCGTCAACCGCGGCCAGGGGGCGGCGCTGCGACTCGGTTACTGGCTGGCGCGAGCCCGCGGCGCCGAGCTGATCGTGACGATTGATGCCGATGGCCAGTACCAGGCCGACGAGATCGCCAGCGTGATCGGACCGATCCTCGCCGACTCGGCCGACTTCGTATCCGGCTCGCGGCGCCTGGGCAACGAGCTGACCACCGACGCCACCCGCCACGCGGGTGTGATCGTCTTCGGCGCGCTGATCAGCCTGCTCGTGCGGCATCGGGTCACCGATCCGGCCTGCGGCTTGCGGGCGATGCGCGCTGAGGTCACCGCCGCGGTGGTGCTCGAGCAGCCGCAGTACCAGGCCTCGGAGCTGATGATCTCCGCCGCCCTGCACGGCTACCGGCTCGGAGAGGTGCCGACGACGATGCGCGATCGCGGCGAGCACGCCACGGGCACCAAGAAGGGCGGGAACTTCGGCTACGGCGTGCGGTTCGCGCGCGCCGCGGTCCACACCTGGTGGCGCGACCGCACGGCCGCCCGCAGACTGCGGCCCGAAAAGACCCAGCGCTCGTAGATCACGAACTTGCCGACGAACAGGACGGCCTGAACGAGCACGTAGGCGCCGGTGACGATCAGCACCCGGATCCCGTGACCGGGCTGGATGCCGTTGACCTGGCCGTTGGTGAAGCCGGTGGCGGCCGAGGAGGCGACCAGTGCCAGCAGCGAGACGATCACGTACCCGACGATCTCCCGCAGGAACGCGACCTGGCCCTGCTGCTGCCAGGCCCAGCGGCGGTTGAGCACCCAGTTGGGGATCGCGCCGGCCAGAAACGCCCCGATCGAGCACCAGGTCGTGCTCACGTGGGCCACGTACAGCAGCGCGAACACGACGATGCTGGTGACCAGTGCGATCGCTGAGCCAATCGCGTATTTCGTCACCTTGTGAGCGAACGCGGACTCGCGTGCACGCCGATATCGCTCCGACAACACGCCATGATCGTAGCGTGTTCACGCCCACGCCCGATCCACAGATTAAGGTTGTGTTGACGTGAGGGTGCAGTCCGCCGAACCACCCCCGGTGCTCGACGACGACCTCGTGATCAGCGGCGACAACGCGGCAGTTCTCGAGGCGCTGCCCGCCGGGCATTTCGACCTCGTCTACCTCGACCCCCCGTTCAACACCGGCCGGGCCCGATCTCGCCGCAGCGTCGCGGTGACCAAGGATCCGTCGGCCACCCGGGTCGGCTTCGGCGGGCGCCGGTACCAGAGCCGCCTGCTGCAGTCGCTCAGCTATGACGACGCCTTCGCCGACTATCTCGGTTTTCTCGCCCCCCGGCTGGACCGCGCCCGCCAGCTGCTCGCGCCGCACGGGACGCTCTACCTGCACATCGATTACCGCGAGGCGCACTACGTCAAGCTGCTGCTCGACGAGATCTTCGGTCGCGAGGCGTTTCTCAACGAGCTCATCTGGGCCTATGACTACGGTGCCAAGCCGCGACGGCGCTGGCCGGCCAAGCACGACACGATCCTCGTCTACGTCCGTACCCCCGGCGCGC
Source organism: Actinomycetota bacterium (assembly GCA_030854125.1). GTDB lineage: Bacteria > Actinomycetota > Thermoleophilia > Solirubrobacterales > Solirubrobacteraceae > Palsa-465. The sequence continues at coordinate 3,001 of JALYTU010000248.1, forward strand.
ACCACTTCGACGCCGATGCGGTCGACCGCGAGCCGTACATGGCGCCCGGCCTGGTCGGCCCTGAGAAGGCGGCCCGTGGCAAGCGGCCGACCGACGTCTGGTTTCACACCATCGTGCCGACGGCCGGCCGCGAGAAGACCGGCTATCCGACCCAGAAGCCCGAGGGGGTGCTGCGGCGGATCGTGACCGCGTCCTCGCGCCCGGGTGGGTGGTGCCTGGATCCGTTCGCAGGATCGGGGACGCTCGGTGCGGTGTGTCGCCAGCTCGGCCGGCGATTCGTGCTGGTGGACTCCAGTCCGGTCGCGGTGGAGATCATGCGCGGACGGCTGGGCGGCGACGCGTCGGGGACCGAGGCCTCGGTCACGGCTGCGCCCCCCGGACCAGCGGCACGAACCTGACCGGATCCAGCCGTTCTCTGTGCAGACCGGTCGCGGTCCGCCGCACCCGGACGAGGTGCTGGCGTCGTGTTCCCACCGGGGCGACCAGCCGGCCGCCCGGTGCCAGCTGGTCCTCCAGTGCCCCCGGCACCTGGGCACCGGCCGCGGCGGCAACGTTGATGGCGTCAAACGGTCCCGCGGCCGCCAGGCCCCGTCGCCCGTCACCGTGTACGCAGACGACGTTGGTGATCTTGAGCTGCGCCAGCGTGCGCCGTGCCGCGGCGACGAGCTCGCCGTGGCGCTCGATCGACCAGACCTCGGCGACCAGCTGCGCGAGCACCGCGGCGTGATAGCCCGAGCCGGTGCCCACGTCGAGCACTCGGTCAGCAGCGGTCAGCTCGAGCAGCTCGAGCATCCGGGCGACGACCACCGGCTGGGAGATCGTCTGCCCGCAGCCGATCGGCAGGGCCACGTTCTCGTAGGCGCGGGCGCTGTCCTGTGGAGGGACGAAATGCTCGCGCGGCACGGCCACGATCGCGGCGACCGCCCGTTCGTCGCCGATCGCGCGGTGCAGGGTTGCGGCCAGGGAGCGTGCGTCGTCCATCCCGGTCAGGATGCCAGCGGCGAGCAGCTAGCGTTTGCGTGGTGAGCAGCACCGAGTCCGTCCCGGACACCGCTGACCCGGCCCCGCTGAAGGGGCAGACCACGATCGTCGAGCCCTCGCGGGTCGAGCGCTCGATCGCGCGCCGCACCGCCGAGGTGCGGGCCACGGTTCCCGATCTCGAGCTGTCCGCCGACGTCGACGCCACCGGCCTGCTCGCCGCGACCGCGGGCGGGTGCGCACCGACGGCGGTGCTCGTCCGGGCGTGTGCGCAGGCCCTGCGAAGCCATCCGCGCGCCAACGCGGCCTATCGCGACGGACACTACGAGCTGTACTCGCGGGTCAACGTCGCCGTCACCGTCTTCACCGAGGACGGTTGGCTGAGCCCGACGCTGATCGACGCCGACACCAGGTCGCTGGAGGCCCTGGACGCCGAGCTGATCGGTCTCAGCGCCCGAGCCGCGGCCGGCGAGCTGACCCCGCCCGAGCTGGCCGGCGCGACCTTCACGCTCACCGACCTCGGACCATGGCGGGTGAGCCGGCCGTCGGCGTTCGTCGCCGCGCCCCAGGCCGCGGCGCTCGCAGCCGGAGCGGTGCAGTCGGTTGCCGTGGTCCGCGATGGAGCCGTCGTCCCGGGCGATCGGGTGACGCTGACCCTGGCCTGCGACAGCCGGATTCTCTTCGGCGTCCACGCGGCACGCTTTCTCGGTGCGGTGGCTGACGCGCTCGAGGCCGGCGCGCCGGGTCAGCCCTCGGCGTAGCCGGGCAGGTGGAGGCTGAACACCGAGCCGTTGGCTGTGTTCGTGACCGTGCAGGTTCCGTCGTGGGCCTTGGCGATCGCGTCGACGATGGCGAGCCCGAGTCCGACCCCGCCCGCTGAGCGCGTCCGGGCCGAATCCGCTCGCGCGAAGCGATCAAAGATCCGCGTCAGCGCCGCCTCCGGGACGCCGTAGCCCTCGTCCTGCACCTCGATCGCCACCTGACCCGGGCCTGTACGCCGGGCGCGCAGCTCGATGCGCGCACCGGGCGCGGAGTACTTGACCGCGTTCTCCAGCAGCGCGTCGAGGGCAGCCCGCAGGCGCTGCACGTCAGCCCGCACGGTGCCGCTGAGCGGCTCGCCCAGCTGCCAGGCGCGCGGCGCGAGCTCCGCCCAGCGCATGAACACGTCCTCGAGCAATGGCTCGATCTCGACCCGGGTGATCGAGACGAAGTCCGGCTGGTCGGCG
>JALYTU010000249.1 GCA_030854125.1 Actinomycetota bacterium
CCGCACACCCTCGCCCCCGGCCGCTCGGCACCCACCAAGCCACACGGCCGTCGCGGACCGCGGCGCTTTGCTCGCTCGGTCGCGATGCTGCTCACGATCGCGATCGTGATGGGCCTGATCCTGGCCGGCGGGTACCTGGCCACCCGCCAGCTGTTCTTCATCGGGACCAACGCACAGGGTGCGGTGACGATCTACCGCGGGCTGCCCTACGACCTCCCGCTCGGGATCCGCCTGTACGAGACCGTCTACGTCTCCGGGGTGCCCGCCGGGGTCGTGCCCGCCGCCCGGCGGCCCAAGCTGCTGGACCACCAGCTGCGCTCCCAGAACGATGCAATCAGCCTCGTGCGCACCGCCGAGCTCGGCCAGCTGACGCCATGAGTGCGCGGAACCGGGAGCTGTTCGGCCTGATACCGGCCTCCCTGCTGGTCACCGCCGGCTTTGCCGGCGTATTCATCCAGCGCTCGAACACGCTGTCCAACGTGTCGCTCACCTACGGCGCGATCTTCCTCGGGCTGTGCCTGGCCGGCCACATCTTCCTGCGGATGACCCTGCCGCACGCCGACCCGTACCTGTTCCCACTCGTCGCGGTGCTGGCCAGCTTCGGGTTGGTGATGATCTACCGGATCGATTCGACCCTGGCCCGCCAGCAGGCGCAGTGGTTCGTGCTCGGCCTGGTTCTGTTCGGGGCTACGATCGTCGCCTTTCGCGACTACCGCAAGCTCGAGCGCTACCGGTACGTGATCGTCGCCGTCTCACTGGGACTGATGATCCTGCCCCGCTTTCCGGTGATCGGCTACTCGGCCAACGGCGCCTACCTCGGGGTACAGATCCCCGGGCTGTTCGTCTTCCAGCCGCCGGAGTTCGCCAAGATCGGCCTGGTCGTCTTCCTGGCCAGCTACCTGCGCGACACCCGCCAATTGCTCGTGGTCGGGGCCCGGCGCATCCTCGGGGTGACGATCCCCCCGTTCAAGCACTTCGGGCCGGTGCTGATCATCTGGGGCCTGGCGATGATGATCCTCGTCCTGCTCTCGGACGTGGGCACCTCGGTGATGTTCTACGGCGCGCTGCTGGCGATGCTCTACGTGGCCACCAACCGTCTCTCGTTCGTGGTCGTGGGCATGATCGCGGCCGGGATCGGGTTCTGGTACCTGGGGACGCACATCCCGCACATCCACGCTCGCGTGGAGACGTGGCTGAACCCGCTCAGCCCGCACCTCTACAACGCCCCGCTGGGCAGCTATCAGGTCGCCAACGCGATGTTCGCCCAGGCCGCCGGCGGCCTGTTCGGCCAGGGCTTCGGACAGGCCGTGATCCAGTTCCCGGGTGGCCACGGCACACTGCTGCCGTTCGCCTCCACGGACATGATCTACGCCGTCATCACCGACGAGCTCGGCCTGTTCGGCTCCACCGCCGTGATTCTCACCTACCTGATCTTCGTGTGGCGTGGGCTGAAGATTGCGATGCTCGCCCGCGACTCGTTCTCCAAGCTGCTGGCCACCGGGCTGACCGCGATGTTCGCGCTGCAGGTGTTCGTGATCGTCGGCGGTGTGACGCGGGTGATCCCGCTGACCGGCGTCACCCTGCCCTTCGTCGCCTACGGTGGCTCCTCGATCCTGGCCAACTTTGTGCTCGTCGCGCTGCTGCTGCTCGTCTCCGAGCGCGCGCGAAGGCCGTCGCCGTGAACGCGTCGATCACCAAGCTGTTTCTCGTCGTGGTCGTGCTGTTCGCGTTGCTGATCGGCTGGACCTCGCGCTGGACCGTGTTCGACGCCGCCTCGCTGGCCGCCAACCCGCTCAACCGCCGCACCCTCGTCGATGCGCTGCGGATCAGGCGCGGGGAGATCCTCGCCGATGACGGCACCGTGCTCGCCCGTTCGGTGCGAGCGCCGGGGCAGACGTGGCAGCGCACCTATCCGACCGGGTCACTGTTCGCCCAGCCGATCGGCTATTTCAACGCGCTGCAGGGGCAGGCCTTCGGGCTGGAGCGCTCCCGCGGCACCGCGCTGCAGGGGCTGCAGACCGGGCTCAGCTCGGTCTTCGGTCAGCTCGGCGGCAACCAGCGGATCGGCGATGACGTTCACACCACGCTCGACGCCAAGGCCCAGCGGCTCGCGGTGCAGCTGCTGGCGGGCCGGGCCGGCGCGGTCGTCGCGATCACGCCGAGCACCGGCGCGGTCAAGGTTCTGTACGCCAGCCCCAGCTACGACGACAACCAATACCACCCGGCCACCACGTCCACCTTCAACCGGGCCACCCAATCCAGCTACCCGCCGGGCTCGACGTTCAAGGTGGTGACGGCGACGGCGGCGATCGACAGCGGCCGCTACACACCCAATTCGATCGTCAACGGCAAATCCCCGGTCACGATTTCCGGCGTACCGCTCAACAACGACAACAACCAGAGCTTTGGCCCGATCGATCTCACCACCGCGCTGACCTATTCGGTCAACACGGTCTGGGCCCAGGTGGCGGAGAACCTCGGCCGCGGCACGATGACCCGGTACATGATGCGATTCGGGTTCTACGCCAAGCCGCCGCTGGACCTGCCGCCTGGCGAGCTGAACTTCTCCGCCGCGCAGGGGCCCAACGGGAACTTCTATCGCCCCGGGAGCCCGAACGAGGACATCGGCCGGATCGCGATCGGCCAGGGCGGGTTGCTGGTGACGCCGCTGCAGATGGCGATGGTCGCCTCGGCGGTCGCCGATCACGGCACGCTGATGACCCCTCGGCTGACCGACCGCGTGGTCGACCCCGACGGTCGCACGATCGAGACGGTCGCGCCGAGCGTCTACCGCCAAGTGATGAAGCCCGCCACGGCGACGGCGGTTGCCGCGATGATGAAGAAGGTCGTCGACGAGGGCACCGGCACGGCGGCCCAGCTGGGCTCCGGGATCACCTTCGCGGGCAAGACCGGCACCGCATCGGTCGGCACGACGGGTTCGAACCTCACCCAGCCGTGGTTCATCGGCTTTGCCCCGATCGACCGCCCCAAGGTCGCGGTCGCGGTGACGATCGAGCGCACCCAGGGCCAGTTCGGCGGCCAGGTCGCCGCCCCGATCGCCAAGGCGATCGTCCAGACGCTGCTCGCCGAGGGCCAGTGACGATGTCGATTCCGATCCCCAACACGTTGATCGACGGCCGCTACAAGGTGCTGTCGCGGCTGGGTTCGGGCGGAATGGCCGACGTCTTCCTGGCCGAGGACCAGCAGCTCGGCCGCAAGGTCGCGCTGAAGCTGCTGCACGGCCGTTTCGCGGCCGATCCGGACTTCGTCGAGCGCTTCCGGCGCGAGGCCCAGTCCGCGGCCGGCCTGCAGCATCCCCACGTGGTCAGCGTGTATGACCGGGGCAGCTGGGACGACACCTACTACATCGCAATGGAGTACCTGCCGGGACGCTCGCTCAAGCAGCTGATCCGCGAGGAGGCGCCGCTGGATCCGGTGCGGGCGATCGACATCGCGCTGCAGTTGCTGCAGGCCGCCAGCTTCGCCCATCGTCGTGGGATCATCCACCGCGACCTCAAGCCCCACAACGTGATCATCGACGACAGCGATGAGGCCAAGGTCACTGACTTTGGCATCGCGCGGGCGGGCGCGTCGGACATGACCGAGACCGGCTCGATCATGGGCACGGCGCAGTACCTCTCGCCCGAGCAGGCGCAGGGCTACTCGGTTGCCGAGGCCTCTGACCTCTACTCGATCGGCGTGGTCCTGTACGAGATGCTCACCGGGTCGGTTCCGTTTGACGCCGACGCGGCGGTGACGATCGCGCTCAAGCACGTGTCCGAGGCGCCGCGCCCGCTGCGCGCGCTCAACCCGTTGGTCCCGGCCGAGCTCGAGCAGGTCGTGCTGTGGACCCTGAACAAGAACCCGGCCGACCGCCCAGCCAGCGCCGACGAGCTGATCGCGGCGCTGAAGAGCGCCCGCGCCACGCTGCTGGGCGAGCCGATCGGTCAGCACACGGCGAGCATGGCGGCCGTTCTGCCGGTTGCCGTGCCGCTCCGGGGCCCGGCTCCCTATCCCGACCCCAACCCGAGCACCAACGGCTACGTCATTGAGGAACCGGTCGCCGGTCGCCGCCGCTGGCTGCCCTGGCTGCTGGCCGCCCTGGTCCTGCTGCTCGTCGCCGGAGCGGCGGCCACCGCCTATCTGGCCAGCCGGCCCAAACAGGTCGCGGTGCCACCGGTCACCGGGGATCCGCTCAACACCGCCCGGACCGTGCTGCAGAACGCCGGCTTTCAGGTCGGACCGCCGCTCGACGTGGCCAGCCCGCGGGCGGCCGGAACGGTGATCGGCGAGTCGCCCGGCGGCGGCCAGAAGGCCGACAAGGGCTCGACGGTCACGTTGACCGTCTCGCAGGGGCCCGGTACTCACGCGATCCCGTCGGTGGTCGGGCTCAGCCGTGCCGCGGCGGCCAAGGCGGTCAGGCGGACTGGGGCGGCGGTGCGAACGGTCACCCAGCCCTCCCAGCGGTACCCGGCCGGGCAGGCGACCGGAACTGACCCCAAGGCCGGGGCCCAGGTCAGCCCGGGCACGCTGGTCACCGTGTTCATCTCCAGCGGCAAGCCGCCGCAGCCGATCCCCGACGTCACCGGGGAAAGCCAGACCCAGGCCGAGGCCGACCTGACCAACAAGGGCTTCAGGGTCTCCAGCAGCGCCCAGACCTCCACGACGGTCAAGGCGGGCGACGTGATCAGTCAGAGCCCCGCGGGGGGCGGCTCGGCGCTCCCGGGGAGCACGGTGAGCATCGTCGTCGCCAGCGCACCCGCGACCGTCCGGGTGCCCAACGTGGTCGGGGACACCTCCGCCGCGGCGAAGTCCGCGCTCACCTCGGCCGGCCTGACGATCGCCACCACGACCAAGCCCACCACCAACCCCTCCCAGGACAAGATCGTGCTCTCGCAGTCGCCCACCGGCGGCAAGGTCAAGAAGGGCTCGGCGGTCAGCGTTGTGCTCGGCAAGTACACGCCGACAACCACCACGACCTCGCCGACCCCCCCGAGCTCGAGCAGCTCCTCTTCCTCGTCATCGACGACCTCGTCGAGCTCGTCGACCGCTCCCAACGGGATCGGCTGATGGCGCGGGCCGACGGGCTCCGGGTTGCCGTGCTCAGCGGCGGCCGATCCTCCGAGCACGACGTCTCGCTGCGCTCGGCGGCCTCGGTTGCCGGCGGGCTGCGCAGCGCCGGCTACGCGGTGGCCA
>JALYTU010000250.1 GCA_030854125.1 Actinomycetota bacterium
GATTGCCGCGCTGCCCGAGCGCGAGAAGCTCGTCGTCGCCCTCTACTACTACGAGAACCTGACTCTGCGTGAGATCGGCGAGGTCCTCGGCGTGACCGAGTCGCGGGTCTCCCAGCTGCACACCAAAGCGGTGCTGCGCCTGCGTTCCAAGCTCGCCGGCGAGCTGGACTAGTCACCCTCGCAACCGCGCGCCCCGGAGCGTAGGGTTGGTGCTTTGAGCAGCGAGCGAGAGGAGCAGGACCATGCACAAGGCCGCGGATCGCATCCGTAATGTGGCCCTCGTCGGCCACCGCGGCAGTGGCAAGACCTCGGTGCACGAGGCGCTGCTGTTCGGGGCCGGCGTCATCAACCGGCTGGGGTCGGTGACCGAGGGGACGACGACGTCGGACGCCGACCCGGACGAGAAGGAGCGCCAGATGTCCATCTCGGCCTCACTTCAGACCTTTCCGTGGCAGCAGCGCAAGGTCAACCTGATCGACACCCCGGGCGATCCCAGCTTCATCGCCGATGCGTTGGGCGGCCTGCGGGTGTGCGAGTCAGCGGTGTTCGTGGTCAATGCGGTGATGGGGGTCGAGGTCCACACCAAGCGGCTGTGGCAACGCGCCGCCGAGCTGGATCTCGCGCGGCTGGTGTTCGTCAACATGCTCGACCGCGAGCGGGCCGACTTCTTCCGCACCCTGGAGTCGCTGAAGTCCGCCTTCGGGCCGCACGTCGTGGCCACCGAGATCCCGATCGGCTCCGAGCACGAGGTCCGCGGCGTCATCGACCTGATCGACATGCGGGCCTACGCCTACGAGAACCCGTCTCCACCCGCCCCGGAGAACTGCGCCGAGATCCCGATCCCCGACGAGCTGCGCGCTCAGGCCGAGGAGTACCGCGAGAAACTGATGGATGAGGTGTCAGAGACCTCGGACTCCCTGATGGAGCGCTACCTGGAGGGCGCGGAGATCTCCCACGAGGAGATCGTCGCCGCGCTCAAGGACGGGACCAACCACGGTCAGCTGTTCCCGGTCACCTGCGGCGTGGCGACGCGCAACCTGGCCACCAACCGGCTGCTTGACGCGATCGTCGAGGACCTGCCCTCCCCGGTCAAGCACGGCGGCCTGCAGGTCGGAGACGTGACGCTCTCCGCCGTCGAGGATCAGGAGCTGTTCGCATACGTGTTCAAGACGCGGGCCGATCCGTTCGCGGGTCGGATCAACCTGTTCCGCGTCTACCAGGGCGTGATCAACCACGACACCCACGCGCTGAACACGCGCACCCACGGCAAGGAGCGGATCGGGCAGCTGTTGACCTTCGAGGGCGCCAAGACCGCTCACGTCGACGAGTTCGGCCCGGGGGACATCGGGGCGGTCGCCAAGCTCAAGGAGACCCGGGCCGGAGATTGGCTGGCCGCCCGCGATACCCCGTTCGGGGCCCACGGCGAGCCGATCGCGATGCCCTCGATCAAGCTGCCCGCTCCGGTCATGGCGTTCGCGATCGCGGGGGTGGGGAACGGGTCCGTGGGCGATGAGGACAAGGTGTTCACGGCCCTGCGGCGGCTGCAGGAGGAGGATCCCACAATCGATCTACACCGCGATCCGCAGACCGGCGAGCAGATCATCGCCGGGCTCTCGCAGATGCACGTCGAGGTGATCGTGGGTCGCCTCAAGGAGCGCTTCGGAGCCGAGGTGAGCCTCAAGCCCCCGCAGGTGCCCTACCAGGAGACGATCCGCAAGCCCGCCAAGGCCCACGGCCGCCACAAGAAGCAGACCGGCGGGCGCGGTCAGTTCGGTGACTGTCACATCGAGATCGAGCCACTGCCGGCCGGGTCGGGCTTTGAGTTCGTCAATGCGATCAAGGGCGGGGTCATCCCCACCGGGTTCATCCCCGCCGTGGAGAAGGGCGTGCACGAGGCCATGCAGCAGGGTGCGGTGGCCGGCTACCCGGTCAAGGACGTCCGCGTCCGGGTCTACGACGGTTCCTACCACACCGTCGACTCCTCGGAGATGGCCTTCAAGGTGGCGGCCGCGATGGCGATGCGCGAGGCGATGGAGCAGGCCGGGCCGGCGCTGCTCGAGCCGATCATGACGGTCAGCATCGACGCCCCCGAGGACACCGTGGGAGACGTGATCGGGGACCTCAACGGCCGGCGCGGCCGGCCACTGGGCATGAAGCCGGTGGGGGCCGGAATGACCGAGATCAAGGCCGAGGTCCCGATGGCCGAGATGCTTTCCTACGCACCGGATCTCAGATCGATCACGGGCGGCCAGGGTGAGTTCACGATGGAGTTCGAACGCTACGAGGAGGTGCCCGGTCACCTCGCCGAAAAGGTGGTCCACCAGGCCCGCGCCGAGCGGGAGTCCGTCAAAGCCTAGTAGGCTGGTTGCCTGTGAATACCAGGGCAATCAGCACGACCACAGCGGTCTCGACTTGTGACGTCTGCGGGCGCACGCTGCTGCGCGGCGAGCGCGCCCACGTCTACGTCGGCGGGGGCGCACGTCACCCGGTGTGCGAGCTGTGCACCTCCCGGGCCCTTCATGGCGGCTGGATCCGCGAAGGGACACTGCCCGATTTCGCCGACACGAGCACGCGGGTGGACCGCCGCCGTTCGCTGCTCGGACGTCTGCGCTCGCGCCGCGATGCCCCGGATTTACCCATCGCTCAGAATGAGAGGCCGCCGAGCTTCGATGACGAGCCGAGTGCGCCCCCGCGCGCCCTCGCGCCGGCTCGGGCCTCCACGCCACGTCCGCAGCGGCCCGTCACCGAGGTGCGCGAGCCCCGTCACGTGCGCGCCGTCCCGACCAGCGTCGAGCACAGGATCTCCACCGCGGTCGAGGTGTTCAACTCCTCCGAGCATCCCAAGACGGTCGCCGGCATCGCGCGCTCGCTTGGTCTGCCCGAGGCCGCGGTGCTCCCGGTCACGGGGACGCCGAGCGGCGTCAACGTCGTCGTCGCCTGGGAGCTGTGCTGGTACCGCTATGAGGTTGATCTCTCCGACGACGACCCGATCATGCAGAAGGCCGGCCAAGGCTATGAGCTGGCCGAACTCGCTCCCGAAGAGCGCTGCGCCAACGCCGCCGTCGATGACCGCGGTCGGCTGTCGCTCTGAATTACGGGGCCCTGACGCACCTCACGGACGTTCGATGGCCGCGCGTCGGTGGTCTTGGCTAGGATCCGGGCCGTGATCTACTGCGTTGTCCCCGAGACCATGGCCGACGATCTGCTGCCCAAGCTGACCGATTACTATGCCCAGGATCCGAACGTGACCGTGATTGTCGATCGCCGCAGGTTCTCGCGGCGCGAGACCGGCGGCCCGGCCGGCGGCAAGCGCGAGGTACGCGATCGACGTCGCCCGCGGATCCCCGGCGAGCTGCCTGAGCTCGCCACCGAGTGACGAGCACCCCCGGCGTGGGTGCCATGCGCGTGACCGTGCACGTGGACGGTGGCGCGCGCGGAAACCCCGGTCCGGCGGCGATCGGGGTCGTGATCTCAGACCCGGGCGGCGAGGTTCTCGACGAGCTCGGCGAGGCGATCGGGACCGCCACCAACAACGTGGCCGAATACCGCGCGCTGCTGCGCGGCGTGCAGCGGGCCGGGGAGATGGGCGCGCGCGAACTTGAGCTGGTCAATGACTCAGAGCTCGTCGCCAAGCAGCTGACCGGCGCCTACAAGGTCAAGCATCCGGCGATGAAACCCCTGTACCTAGAGGCGATGGCTGCCCTGCGTGGCTTTGACGACTGGCAGATCCGCAGCGTTCCCCGGGCGCAGAACGCCCACGCCGACCGGCTGGTCAACGAAGCGCTCGACGGCGTGCGCTGATCGGCGCCCGGGTCGTTCCGCGATCCCGCTGCGGGGGGTCGGTAACCTTCGGTCGGTGAACGATCCTCTGACCGAGCTGACCGCCCGCCTGGAGCAGACCGTTGAGCAGCTGCGGGCCGGCGATCTGGAGCCCGACGCCACGCTGACGCTGATCGAGGACTGCGCCCGGCTGGCCTCCGAGGCCAGCGCGCACGTAGATCAGCGTGGACGCGCGGCGCTCGAGCCGCTGCCCGACCTGCCCGGCCAGCTTCCGCTCCCCGCGGCCTGATGGCTACCCGCGCGACGGTCACGGCCCCGAGACTCTGAGCGGCTGAGCCGGTGGCCGCATCCAGTTCCACGCTCGCCCCTGCCTACCCCGAGCATCTGCGCTCCGAGGTCGAGCGCTACCTGGAGACCCTGGCCTTCTCAGACGAGATCGTCACCGCCGGCCTGGAGGAGGCGATGCGCTACTCGCTGCTGGGCGGTGGCAAGCGCATCCGTCCCGTGCTCGCGCTCGCCACGGCGACCGCGGTCGGGTTCGAGCGCGCCGCGGTGCTGCCGCTCGCGGCCGCCGTCGAGCTGATCCACACCTATTCGCTGATCCATGACGACCTGCCGGCGATGGACGACGATGACCTGCGTCGCGGCCGGCTGACCTGTCACAAGGCGTTCGGTGAGGACGTGGCCATCCTCGCCGGCGACGGGCTGTTCGCCGAGGCGTTTCGGCTCCTGCTCAGCGCCCAGACCGGCGCTCCTGCCGATGTGCTCGCCGCCGCCGCTGAGCTCGCCGCTGCGACCGGGGTGCGCGGGATGGTCGGCGGGCAGTTCATGGACGTCGCCCAGACCGCGGCGCCCGATGCGGCCGGCCTGCGCCATCTGCATGAACTCAAGACGGGCCGGCTGATCGCCGCGAGCATCGAGTGCGTGCTGCTCGTGGCCGGGGACCGGCGACCTGCGACAATCGAGCCGTACCGCACATTTGCCAGTGAGCTGGGCGTGCTCTTTCAGATCGTCGACGACATCCTGGACGTCACCGGATCCGAGGCGACGCTCGGCAAGCAGCAGGGCAGCGACGAGCGGTTGGGCAAGCGCACCTACGTAACCGAGTTCGGGCTGACAGGCGCTCGGAGGCTGGCCGGCGAGTCGCACGAGCGGGCGCGCGCCGCGCTCAGGGAGGCTGCCCCGCTCGATGCCGCTCAGCTCGCGCAGATCACGGCCTTCATCGCCAATCGGAGTTACTGATGCCAGACCTGTTGTCTTCAATCGACCGCCCCCAGGACCTGCACGGACTCACCGACGAGCAGCTCCAGCTCGTCGCCCAGGAGGTGCGCACGCACATCATCGACACGGTCGGTGAGATCGGCGGGCACTTCGGGGCCAACCTCGGGGCCTGCGAGATCGCGGTCGCGC
>JALYTU010000251.1:0-505 GCA_030854125.1 Actinomycetota bacterium
ATCTCCAGCAGCGCGGCGGCCAGCGCGCAGCCGGTGGCGGCGGCGCTCCCGCCCCCCGGAGCGGGGGTCCGGGCCGCGAACCGCTCGAGTCCTTCGGCCAGCGAGAGCTCCGCCAACGGGACGGCGTCAGCCATCAGAACAGTCCCACCGTACGACCCTCGGCGTCGATGTCGATGTTGAGCGCCGCCGGCGTCTTGCCCAGGCCGGGCATCTGCGTGATGTCGCCGCACAGCGGCACGAGCCAACCGGCACCGGTGTAGGCGCGGATGTCACGGACCGGGAGGGTGAAATTCTCCGGCGCGTTGAGCAGCTGGGGGTCCGAAGACAGCGACAGGTGCGTCTTGGCCATGCAGACCGGGAAATGGCTGAGACCCTCGCGGGTGAACTGGCCGATCTTGGCCTCGGCCTCGGGGTAGAAGTAGACGTCGCGGGCGCCGTACACCTGCTTGGCCACGGCCTCGATCTTGTCCTGGATCGGCTCGTCGTCCTGGTAGAGATGGTGAAA
>JALYTU010000251.1:515-5165 GCA_030854125.1 Actinomycetota bacterium
CGGCCGCACCGGCTCCGCCCTTGGTGAAGCCGTCGTTGGACTCGGCCGCGAATGCGCCGGCCTCCAGCCCGAGGCGCTTGACGAGCTCAATCTCCTCGTTGGTGTCTCCGGGACGCCGGTTGACCGCCACCACCGCAGGCACACCGAAGGTCCGGATCGTCTGCAGATGCCGGCGTACGTTGGCAAAGCCGACCTCGATCGCGTTCAGGCTCGCCGAGCGGTCCACGCGCGGGTCCTCCTCGATGCCCGAGTGATGCTTGATCGCCCGCACGGTGCAGACGAGCACCGCCGCCGAGGGGGTCAGCTTGCCAAAGCGGCAGACGATGTCAAAGAACTTCTCCATCCCCATGTCGGAGCCGAAGCCCGACTCGGTGACCACATAGTCGCCGAGCTTCATCCCGATCAGGTCAGCGATCAACGAGTTGTTGCCGTGGGCGATGTTGGCGAACGGGCCGCAGTGCATGAGCACCGGCTGGCCCTCCAGGGTCTGCACGAGGTTGGGCTTGATCGCCTCCTTGAGCAGCACGGTCATCGCGCCGGCCGCGCCGAGATCCTCGGCGGTGATCGCCCGCGCGCCGTCAAACGAGTAGGCCGCGGTGATCCTGGCCAGCCGCCGGCGCAGGTCCTGCAGGTCGCGCGAGACGGCCATGATCGCCATCACCTCCGAGGCGGCGGTGATGTCAAAGCCGGTCTCGCGGGGGTAGCCGTTGGCGCGGCCGCCGAGCCCGACGGAGATGTTGCGCAACGCACGATCGTTCATGTCCACCGCACGGCGCCACCCGACGCGCAGCGCGTCGATCTTGTGCGGATTGCCATGCAGGATCGACGCGTCGATCATCGCCGCCAGCAGATTGTTGGCCGCCCCGATCGCGTGGATGTCCCCGGTGAAGTGGAGGTTGAGGTCCTCCATCGGCACGACCTGGGTCAGGCCGCCGCCGGCCGCCCCGCCCTTGATCCCGAACACCGGTCCGACCGACGCCTCGCGTAGGCAGGCGACGGGCTTCTTGCCGATCACGCCGAGGCCCTGGGTGAGGCCGACCAGGGTGGTGGTCTTGCCCTCCCCCGCCTTGGTCGGGGTCATGCCGGTCACGCAGACGAGCTTGCCGTCGGGACGATCCGCGAGTCGGTCGAGCACCGAGAGCGCGATCTTGGCCTTGTGGCGTCCGTAAGGCTCGATCTCGTCGGGTTCGAGACCGGCGGCGCTCGCGATCGACGCGATCGGCTCCAGCACCGCCTCCTGGGCGATTTCGAGGCTGCTCTTCATGTTTCTCCTAGCTTCTGGACATTAATGGCTGACGGCGGCTGCGGCGAGCTCGGAGACGAGCTTGTCCTCGTAGAAGCGCTCGAGGGTGAACGGTGCGATGAGCTCAGGGGTCTTGCCGGTCGCCACCAGCTCGGCCAAGGTCTTGCCCACGATCGGGGCGGCCTTGAATCCGTACGTGCCCCAGCCGGCGCTGATATGGAAGTTCGACACCTCGGTCTTGCCGAGGATCGGGCTGTAGTCAGGAGACAGGTCGCAGAGCCCGGCCCAGCTGCGCAGCAGCCGCGCCCGCTCAAGCTGGGGGAACAGCTGCATCGCGTGCCGGCAGACGTCCTGCAGGAAGTTCAGCGTGCCCTGCATTCGGTACGTCGTCCAGGGCTCGATCTCGGCTCCCATCAGGAATTCGCCCCGATCGGTCTGGCTGAGGTAGACGTGCATCTGGGAGGAGACGATGACCACGTCGAGCAGCGGTTTCATCGGCTCGGTCACGCACGCCTGAAGGATGTGGGTGGTGATAGGGAGCGCGACCCGGGCCATGTCAGCCACCTGGGTGCTCCAGCCGGCGGTGCAGTTGAGCACCTGTCCGGCGGCGATCGTGCCCCGGTCGGTCTCGACGTGCGTGATCCGGTCGCCGCTGCGCCGTAGGCCCGTGACGGTGGTGTTCTGATGAATTTCCGCCCCGCCGGCGTCAGCGCTGCGCGCCAGCCCCCAGACCACGGCGTCGTGGCGGATGATCCCGCCCGGAGGGTGGTAGAGAGCGCCCATGATCGGGTGGATGGCATGCGGATTCTCGACCTGCATGGCGGGCGCCAGTCGCTTGATCTCCTCCGGTGCCACGAGCCGCGAGTCGATGCCCTGGATGCGGTTGACCTCGGCACGGTTGGCCATCACGAACATCGCCCGATCCGAATGGGCGAGCGTCAGGTGACCACACTGCGAGAACAGCAGGTTGAAATTGAGCTCCTGCGAGAGTCCCTCGTACAGCTTCACGCTGGCGTCGTAGAAGCGGGCACCCTCAGGCGTCTTGTAATTCGACCGCAGAATCGTCGTGTTGCGCCCGGATGCGCCGGAGCCGATGTAGCGCTGCTCGAGGATCGCGATATCGCTGATCCCGTGCTCGCGCAAATAATGCGCGGTAGCCAGCCCATGCGAGCCACCACCGATGATCACGACCTCGTAAGAACCCTTCAGCTCGGAGGCCGGCCGCCACATCCGGCGCTTGCGAAACAGGTCACGCATGGCCGGCTCCCGTCGGCGCCGTGTCGGTCAGCCCGACCAAAGCGTCGGCCCCGATCGCGCGGCCCCCGAGGTGCTCGCCGGCGTCGGCCACGACCGACCAGACGTACTCCGCGGTCGCCCAGCCGAAGATAAACAGGTAGCGCGTGGCTGCCTCACGGATGAGGATGGCGGGCTGGCGGGCGATCGAGCCGGGCCGCAGGGCGCCGACCGGAGTGCGCTTCGATCGGAGGTCGAGCGCTGTGAAACGGGCCAGCACCTCGGTCGCCGCCGGCCCGACCAGCGTCAGCGCGGCGAACGTGGTGGTGACATCGATCATGCTGATGCGCCCGGCCGCCGCGTCGGCGTCGGCTGCCGCCAGGCGTTCGCGCGCCGCCGCTACCGGTGCCGGGTCTCCGATCAGCAGGGCACGATTCGGCGTCAGCGGACACCACCACGACGCCTGCGAGCGCGTTGCGCTCCCGAGCTTCAGCCGGGCGCCCGCGAGTTGATCCAGTGCCTCCGGGGATCCCTGGAATTCGAGCTTGCGCAGGTGCGAGACGTCCGCCCAGCCGGCCGCCCGCTCGGCGGCGTCGCGCTCGCCGTCGGCGTCGGGTCCATAGGCGATTGGGACGTTCCAGCCCGAGCGGACCTCGAAGCGGGCGCCCGCGGCGGCACAGCTGGCCTGCATCGGGGACCGGGCTACGGCCGCGGGGGCGGCAGGAACGAGGAAGTCAAGGCTCACGAACGCAGCAGCTCCCCGTCGGCGTCATAGAAGGGCTTGGTCTGGATTTCGGCCTGAAGACGGCGGCCCGCATCGGAGATCGTGATCTGAGCCCCGTCGCGGGCCAGGGCGTCCGGCACCCAGGCCAGGCCGATCGTCCGCCCGAGGACGGGCGAATGGCGCGAGCTGGTCACCTGGCCGGCCGGCGTTCCGTGCTCATCGACGACCACCGCGCCCTCGGTCGGCACCTCGCCGTTGGCCAGCGTGAAGCCGACCAGACGGGTGGACGGGGTCACATCGCTGTAATGCTTCAGCGCCCACCGTCCGATGAAATCCTGCTCCTTGTCGAGCTTGACGATCCACGGCATCGCGGCTCCGAAGGGCGTGGACTCCGAATCGGTGTCCTGACCGACCAGGATGTGCATCTTTTGCAGGCGCAGGATGCGCTGGGGCTCGAGACCGAAAGGCCGCAGGCCGTGGGGCCCTCCAGCGACGATCAGAGCGTCCCAGACGTGCTCGGCGTAGGCGGCCGGGAAATGGATCTCGTAGCCGAGCTCGCCGACGAAGCCGATGCGCAGGATCAGGCACCGGACGCCGGCGATGTCGCCCTGCTGACCGTCAAGGTAGGGAAAGGCCTGGTTGGAGAGGTCAAGATCGCACACGGCGCTCATGATCTCCCGGGCGCGCGGCCCGGCCAGGTTGACGGCGGCCAGACCTTGGGTGACGTCGGTGAGCTGAACTTGGCTGCCCCAATCCGCCAGCCACCACGAGAACCACTCCTCGACCGCGCCGGCACCGCTCGAGGTCGTGGTGACGTAGAACGTCTCGTCGTCGAGCCGGCACACCGTGCCGTCATCGACGATGCGGCCGGCGTCAGAGCTGATCACGCCGTAGCGGATCCGGCCGGGTTTGAGGTTGGAGAAGCGGTTGGGGTACAGGCGGTCCAGGAACTCTCCCGCGTCGGGACCCCGGACGATCAGCTTGCCGAGCGTCGAGACGTCGATCAGCCCGGCGCTGCGGTTGACGGCCAGGGCCTCGCCCGCCGGGTCGCCGTAGTCGTAGGCCCGCAGCCAGTCGCCCGCCCACTTCACGCTCGCCCCGAGCTCGCGATGGCGAGCGTGGAGCGCTGAGCGCTTGGCGGGCTCGACCGGCCGGCCGCCGAGAATTCCCATCGGAACCGAGACCCAGGGCGGCCGGGCCGTCGTCGTCCCGACCGAGCTGAGGTCCTGGCCGGTCCCCGCCGCCATCAGGCGCACCGCCGGCAGTTGGCACATGCGTCCCTGGCACGGTCCCATGGTGACCGTCGTGTAGCGCTTGGCCAGCTCGATCGAGTCATAGCCCTCCTCGATCGACAGGCGCACGTCCTTGCTGGTGACGTCCTCGCAGAGGCAGGCAAAGCACTTGCCCCGTCCCTCTCCGCTGACCACCGGCGCGACGGCCACGCCCACCT
>JALYTU010000252.1 GCA_030854125.1 Actinomycetota bacterium
GCCGGTGATGAACGCCGACGACATGCGCGCTGGCGTTGGCAAGGCGATGGAGGCCGCTTAGGGCCCCGGGGTCTCGCCGGGCGGCGATCCAAGCGCGCGCCGCCCCATCCCGGCTGTGCGCAACTCGCTTGTCGCCCGAGGGGGTCTGCGCGGTCGAGCTTCTGCTTCGGTCGTCGGCGGATCTAAAGCAGAAGCGCAAGCGAGACTCTGAGGCGCCGTCCACGCGCCTCGTCGTTCGTGAGGCTGTCGCACAAAGCAACGGGCTCATCGGGTTCTTGTACGTTTGCTACAAGGTCACCATTCGCGCCGAATCATCTTGGTCGCGGAGGAGCCGCTCTGGCCGTCTGCGTCGCTCTCAGGAGGTCGGCGAAAACGGCAGTTGTCGCATTCGTACAACGGCCTTGGTTTGTGCGACAGCCTCTCGTGAAAGCAGCCACCTCACGTCAGCGCCCCGGGAGTGCTGATCGTGCTCAAATCCGGCACTGGCAAGCGACAGTCTGCTTCGCTGGGCGGATCCGGGAGCGCGCCGGCGTCGGCGCCGACGTGCGGGCGTACGTGGTCGTGCAGTCCGTCTTTCGATTTGGTTTATGGAGCGTCTGTCGGGAGTGCCGCTCGTGTGGGATGGCGCACATGTTGATGGTCGGGGTGACCGGAGCGATTGTTCCTCGGAGGCAGGATCTTGCCCGGCGCTGGGTGTGCTTGTTTCCGGGGGTTTGCGCGTGGCCGGTCAGTAGGAGGCGGTGCCGGTGACATGGGACACGAACACTGTCGAGTTTGCGGACTCGGCGCCGGTGAAGGTGAAGGTGCCGTGTGCTCCTGTGTAGGAATCAGTGCCGCCGGTGATCTTGCCGGTGCCGGTACCGGTAGCGCCGCCGCTCGATGCTGGCTTGATCTTGATCTTGATCGTGCCGTTGATGGTGCCGTGTGTGGTGTAGATCGTGATCGTGCCGGCGAAGGTGATCGTGGTGCTGGTGACGGTCGTGACGTTGTCGGTGATCGATTCGACGCCGTGTCCGAACGGTTTGCCGGAGACGAGTCCTGCCGTGGTCTGCGTGTTGCCGGGGCGGTCACCTTGGGAGGCGATCGTTGCGTCTTTGATCGTCAGCTTGATCTGGTGTTTGTTTGGGGCGCCTTGCGCGATGGGCGCGGCGATCGCAATGCTTCCCAAGGCGACGATGACGACGAGGGTGCGTGTAGGCATCTGGGCGTCCGTTTCTGATGGTGTTGGATGACGGGGGGCGGTGCTACGCGCGGGCTGGCGTGGCAGGGTCCTTGGCGGCGGTCGGCATGACGGCGCTCTTGGCGGGCGCTCTGCGCATTTGGGTCACGGTGACGGCGACCAGCCAGACCAGGAGCGCCACGATCGGTACGAACGCGACCGAGGCGAGCAGTACCACTGCGACTGCCATGCTCAAGCGCGCGAGCCGCGCGCCGAAGATCCCGGCGGCGCGGGCTTGCACGCTGAGGCACGCGATGCTCAGCGCGGCCGCGAGCATCCCGGCAATGCCGACCATCGCGAAGCCTGCGTCGTTGCCGAGCCGGAGGACGTCGGCGCCGGGGATGGGCTGGGAGTAGAGCAGCGCGCTTCCCGAGGTGGCTGCCATCAGAATGCCGCCGGCTGCGATGCAGGCCGCCGAGACACCGGCTGCGACGACCGGGAGGGGGCTTACGGCTTGAGAATCACGAGCTTCGACCACTCGTGTCCAGAGATGGGTGAGGAACGACATCAGCGACAGCGCCGCGATCACGAGCAGCACGCCCGTCGCCAGATGCCCGGCTTGCTTGGCGTGGGTCGCGTACGCCGCAAGCCACGCCTTGTCGGATGCGGTGTTGCTGGGCACGCTGCTGACAGCGACGCCGGCGAGAAAGAACACGATGAACGCGATACCGCTGTATGGCGCGACTCGTCTCCAGGTCATCAGGGCTCCTTGATCGGGATTGCATCCGGTGCAAGGTATGCGGGCGGTGGTGTCGTGTCGTCGGCAGGCGGGACGATTCGGGCTGCCCGCGGTGATGATCTCCGAGGCCGGCGCGTCGTTCTTGAGGATGAGGGCGGATCGTCGTCTATGAGGATGCCGAGCGCCCGCCACCGCGGTACGTTTGCCCGCGATGCTGTTACGCGCGCGCAGACTGTTGGCTCGGTTTCGTCGCTTCGACCAGGTGCAGGTCGACGAGCTCCTCGCTTTGGCGCTGCTGGTCGAGATCGAGCTTCAGGTCTGGCTGAGCCCGTACGTCCACGATCGCGTGCCGTCCGCGGTCGGTGGGCTCGCGCTCTCGGCGGCGGTCGCTGTTCGCCGCCGCTGGCCGTTTGGAGCCGTGCTCGTCGCGGTGGTCGCGGTGATGGCGCAGGAGGCGCTCGGTGGCCGGGTGACCCAGCACACGGTCGGCGCCCTGCTAGCCCTGATCCTAGTGATGTATTCGGCAGGTGCGCTGCTCGGGGAGCGGCGCGCTTGGCTGGCGCTGGGGCTCGGGCTTGCCGGCTTGTCGGCGAGCGTGGGGATGTCGGCGGGGACGTTCTCGGATCTGTGGTTCGGGGGTATCTTCCTCGAGGGGCTGCCGTGGGCGGTGGGTCGGATTGGCCACGAGCGGAGTGTGCGCGAGCGCGCGTATCGCGAGCGTGCTGAGCGGGTCGACGCCGGACGTGAACAGCACGAACTTGCGGCGGTTTGGGGGGAACGAGCGCGGATCGCGAGGGAGCTGCACGATGTGATTGCGCACAGCGTCTCGGTGATGGTGCTCCAGGCCAGCGGCGCGCGGATGGTGATGGGCGCAGAGCCCGAGCGCGCCGAGGTGTCGTTGTGCTCGGTCGAGCGTGCTGGCCGCGACGCGCTGGCAGAGATGCGCCGGTTGTTAGGGGTGCTCGGCAGCGGTGAGGATCTGCAGTCGCTGGCACCGCAGCCCGGTCTTCGGGATATCGAGGATCTGATCGTCCGAACGCGCTCGGCCGGACTGTCCACCTACCTGCGGGTCGATGGCGAGCCGATGACGGTCTCGGCGGCGCTAGACCTGTGCGCGTACAGAATCGTGCAGGAGGCGCTGACCAACGCGATCAAGCACGCGGGGCCCGCGCACGCCGAGGTGCGCCTTCGATGGGAGCACGACGCGCTCGAAGTCGAGATCTCTGACAACGGGTGCGGCTCGGTCGATGTCAACGGCGCCTCCGGGGGACATGGCATCGCCGGGATGCGCGAGCGCGCCGTCCTGTATGGCGGCACCCTTGATGCGGGGCCCGGTCCGGGTCGCGGCTTCACCGTGCACGCACATCTGCCGCTCAGCCGGGAGCGCGTCCGATGAAACCGCCGCGAGCGTTCATCGCCGGCATCCACCGTGCGCGCCTGGACGTGCTGCTGGCGATCGTAATCATCGCCGAGCTCGAGCTCGAGATCTGGCTCGGTAGCGGGCTTGCGGAATCGCACCGACCTCTGACCGCGGTCGCTGCCGTGCTGTTCGTCGCGCCGCTCGCGGTCCGCCGGCGGTGGCCCGGCGGCGCGTTGGTCTGCTGCTCGGTGCTTGCCACAATCCAGGCGCTGCTCGGCGGCCGTCTCGGCGCGACGAGCGGTCTGGGCATGATGCTTGCGCTGGTGTTGCTCGCCTATTCGACGGGCGCGTGGCTCGATTTGGGTCGAGGCGTCCTGGCGCTGATCCTCGGGGGGGCGGCGTTCAGCGGTTTCGTCTTCCGCGTGTCCGGAACCGCGGGGATCGCCACGCTCCTGTTCTTTGTTGGCCTTGTGTTCGCTGCGCCGTGGTTCGTCGGTCGGCTTACGCGCGAACGCAACCGTCGCGTGGTTGCGTTCCGTGAGCTCGGGCTACAGGCCGCCGCCGAGCGCGACGAGCGCAAGCGGGCCGCGATCGCCGAGGAGCGCGTGCGGATCGGAAGCGAGCTACAGGACATCATCGCCCACACCGTCAGCGCGATGGTGGTCCAGGCCGGTGGCGCGAGGCAGCTGGTTCGCACCGACCCCGAGCGAGCTCGGGCGACGATCCTGCGCATCGAGCAGGTCGGCCGGGAGGCGCTGGGCGATCTGCGCAGAGTGCTTGGGATGCTGCGCAAGGACGAGGACCCCCGCGCACTCGCTCCCCAGCCCGGGCTCGATCAGCTCCCGGTGCTGCTCGACGCGATTCGCGAGGCCGGGCTCGAGTGCCACCTGCACCTGGAGGGTGAGCCAGTCGACCTGACTCCGGGGTTGGATCTGGTCGGCTATCGCGTGATCGAGACCGCGCTGCGCGCGGCAGCCATTTCGGGCTGCCGGCGCGCTGTGGTCACGGTCCGTTACCGGCTTGGCGAGCTCGAGCTCGAAGTCCAGAGCGGCGACTCGATCCCGGACCTCGAACAACCACTACGCGGCATCACCGAGCGTGTCGCGCTTTATGGCGGCAGCCTGCGACTAGCGCGCGCGGACGGGTTTGCACTGCACGCCCACCTGCCGCTGGCAGCAACGGTCACAGCATGAGCGTCGGGATCCTGATCGCCGACGACCAGACGCTCGTTCGCGCCGGGCTCCGAATGATCGTCGAGGCCGCCGAAGACCTGCGCGTCGTCGCGGAGGCGAAGGACGGCGTCGAAGCGGTCGACGCCACACGCCGTACCCGTCCGGACATCGTGCTGATGGACATCCGAATGCCGCGGATGGACGGCCTCGAGGCCACGCGCCAGATCATTGCCGAATCCGATCATCCCCCGCGGCTACTGATGCTGACGACCTTTGACCTCGACGAGTACGTGTTCGACGCGCTCCACGCGGGCGCGAGCGGCTTCCTGCTCAAGGATGCGCCACCCGAACAGCTCGTGGCCGGCATCCGCGTCGTCGCCCAAGGCGACTCGCTGCTCGCCCCCTCGATCACCAGACGCCTGATCGAGTCGTTCGTCCGCGACCGCAAGCACGCACAGAAACCGCCCGAGCTCGACGAACTCACCACACGCGAGCTCGAGATCCTCGGACTGGTCGCCCGCGGCCTATCCAACGCGGAGATCGCCGAGCAGCTCGTCGTGTCACCCACAACAGTCAAAACCCACGTCGGCCGAGTGCTATCAAAGCTCGGACTGCGAGACCGTGTCCAAGCCGTCGTGCTCGCCTACGAGACCGGGATCGTCCAGCCAGGCGCACCGCACTAGCGCCGCCACGTCATGGCCCGGCGACGCCAGCGTGCTG
>JALYTU010000253.1 GCA_030854125.1 Actinomycetota bacterium
GCGTGCGCGCGGATCAGTGCGTCTGTAGCCAACGCTGCGAAGCACGGCGTCGGGAGCGAGCAGCAATGCGATGCCCCAGGCCGCCCGGAGCGCGGGGAGTTTGATCACGGCACGTCTACGTCGTGGTATTGCGTGACCGCGCATTCGAGCATCAGTGCGTGCACGAACGCCTGGGGGAGATTGCCGCGTAACTGACGCTGGGTGACGTCGAACTCTTCTGAGTAGAGTCCGGGAGGTCCGCCGGCGGCACGGTTTCGTTCAAACCAGCGGGTGGCGTTGATGTGGTCGCCCTGTTGGGCGTAAGCGAGCGCCAT
The DNA here is from genome assembly GCA_030854125.1 of Actinomycetota bacterium. Taxonomy (GTDB): domain Bacteria; phylum Actinomycetota; class Thermoleophilia; order Solirubrobacterales; family Solirubrobacteraceae; genus Palsa-465. The sequence goes on from JALYTU010000253.1 coordinate 315, forward strand.
CAGGAAGCCACAGAGCAGAAACGCACCTTCGGACTCTCCCAATGGACGCTCGTCAGGGCGATAGCGGTAGCAGTATCCGTCTTGCGTGAGCTCCGTGGCGACGGCTTGGAGCGTGGCGATGGAGCGGGGGTCCGAGGCTGGGATCGCGCCGCGGATGGCGGGCAGTAGGAGCGCCGCGTCCACGCGCGCATCGCCAGGCGAGCGCTGCCAACGCCCGGAGGCGTGGACCGCCTTAGCCGCGGTGTCAGACACGAGCATGTCCGCGAGTGAGACCCAGCGGGCGGCCTGCTCGCCGGCTGGGCCGTATCGGGCGATCTGGCGAAGACCGGCGGCGCAGATCAGACGGCTGTGCGTCCAGGCGTCCGGGTCGATCTCCCAGATTCCGGCGTCGGTATCGGGCTCACGCCAGCGTTGCTCGATCGCTTTAATCGCCGATTCGGCGGCCCGCCAACCGTCCGCGTCGAGGTGGTCGTGACGTGCCGCGGCGGCGAACAGGAGCAGGGCCTCACCGAAGGCGTCAAGTTGAAACTGCTGATTGACCCAGTTACCGACGGTGTCTGATCCGCCCGGGTATCCAGGCAGGTCGAGCCGACGCTGGTCGGGCACGGCTTCGCCGGTGGTGGTGTACGCGGGTTTGAGCTGGGGACCGTCGGCGAGCAAGCGCTCGGCGACGAAGCGCACTGCGTCGTCCATGAGTGGGTAGGGGCCGGCCTTGGCGACCGCTTGGCCGGCGTAGCACTGATCCCTGATCCACACGTAGCGGTAGTCATAGTTGCGGCCCTGGCGGGCGCGTTCAGGCAAGGAGGTGGTGGCCGCTGCGACCATTCCCCCGCCGGCGCTGGTGAGCCCTGAGAGCACCGCGTAGGAGTGGCGGCTGTCGCGCGCGGCGACCGTGTGCTTGAGCTCTGGCACCTGCTCGCGCCATGCTGCTTGCACGCCCTGCCACGCCCATTCTGGGTCCGGGGGTACCGCGCTGGCCTCTCCGCTGGCCAGGACCAGGACGAAGTCGTGGTGGGCGCCTTCGGCGAGCTCTAGTGTGAGCGTCAGGGCCTTGCCGCCGTGGCCATCGGGCTGTGGGGTCGCGCCCTGGCCTCCGGCCCAGCACATGCGGGCGCCCTCAAGCTCCCCGGTCCAATTGCCGTCATCGCGCTTGGAGAGTTTGTGCAGAGCGTGCTTACCGAAGTCCCCCCGCGGATTGAGTACAACGTCGATCCGGGCGGTCCCCTGCCTGGCGATCACGCGGCGCAGGATCACCGCCCGGTCGGGACGAGTAGGAAGCGCGAGCGCCTCGCGGCACTCGATCGTCGCATCGTCGGTGATCCAGCGGCTGCGCCAGATCAGGCTTCCCGGCTCGTAGTAGCCACCCCACACGCACCGGTCCTGAGGAGTGACGGCGTAGGCGCCCGAGCCGCCGATCAAGGAGGAGAACACCGCGCCCGAATCCCAGTGCGGGAAGCACATCCAGACGAAGTCGCCGCGCGGGCCGACGAGGATGCCGCGCTCACCGTCGGCCAGCAGCGCGTACTCGCGCAGGACATGCGGCCGTTCGGCGTAGAGGACCGCCTGGGCCTCTGTCGGCGAGCTCATCGCGCGAGCCTCGCCGTTGCCGCCACGGCGGCGGCCGCGATTCCCGCCGCCGCCCCGGCCATGATCGGTCGGTGCGTGGCAGCCCATAGCTGCGGGCTGGTGTTCTTGGCTTGGGCGTCAAAGAGTCCATGCGTCGCTGCTTTGTTCTGCACTGGTTCGTAGAGGTTGTCAGGGCGGTTAGGGCTGACGGGCCGGTTCTGCATCTGCTGTCCGCTGAAACCGGTCTTGGCGAGGTACCAGTCGGCAAAGCTCGGCGCGAGCTTGTTGCCGAGGATCGCCTGAACGGAGCTGTAGCCGACCCACAGTTCGCGTCGTCGGTGGTGAGCGGCCCAGTAGACCGCCTCGGCCGGGATCTCCGGCTGATAGATCGGCGGCACCGGCATCGGGTGCTTGGGCAGCTTTGAGCGACACCAGTTGAACTGGGTCGTGTTGACCCCGGGGAGCTGGACCATCGTGATGTGCACATTGCTCTTGTCGTGCAGCAGTTCGGTGCGAATCGAATCGGTGAAGCCGCGGATCGCGAACTTCGACCCGCAGTACGCCGCTTGCAGCGGGATCGCTCGGTAGGACAGCGCCGAGCCGACTTGGACGATGGTTCCGCTGTCGCGCGTAACCATCCGCTTGAGCGCCGCCATCGTTCCGTACACGGCGCCGAGGTACGTGACTTCGGTGGCGCGCTTGAACTCCCCCGGTTCGATGTCGACAAATCGCGCGAACACGGTGGCCATCGCATCGTTGATCCAGATGTCGATGGGACCGAGTTCCGCCTCGACCCGTGCGGCGGCCGCCTCAACCGCTTCGTGGTCAGCGACGTCGGTCGAGACCGCGATGGCCTTCCCGCCAAAGCTCTTCACCTCGGCCACGGTTTCGCTTAGCCCCTGCTCGCCGCGGGCGAGCAGGCCGATATGCGCTCCGCGCTTTGCGAAGGCATGCGCGATCGCTCGTCCGACGCCTCCCGAGGAGCCGGTCACGACGACAACTTCAGGACTTCGTTGCTTGCTCATTGGTTGTCTCCTTGATGCGTTGTGCTGTGACCCGTCTCGCTATGTTTGGAGGCGTGCCTGCCGATGCGATTAGCGTCGAGAATCGTCTCGACAAGGTTGTCCTCGTGGCCGAGGGGCAGCGGTCGGTGCTCACGGCGGCGCGTGCCCGCGAGCTTGCCTTGGCGTTGCAGCAGGCCGCGGACCGGGCCGAGCAGACGCCAGGAAGCTGAGCCGCGGTCAGATCTCATCGCGGTAGCCGTAGAACTCGTGGTCCTCGTTGTAGCCGCCCTCGCCACCGCCGCGCTCAGAGAAGTGGCGGACGAACTCGACGTCCTTGATCCACTTGACGTGCTTGAAACCGAGCTGGTTCTCAACTCGTAGCCGCAGCGGCGCGCCGTGCAGCACGGGCAACGGCTCGCCGTTCATTTCGTAAGCGAGCAGGCTCTGCGGGTGACGTAGGTCGTGGATCGTGTGCGAGTCGTAGTACTGCCCGCCCTCGCCGCCCTCTCCGTAGGAGTAGAACATGACCCACTCCGCTTCTGGATGCGGGCGGACCAGCTCGATCAACTTCGCGAACGGCACCCCTGACCATTTGCCGATCGCTGACCAGCCCTGAATGCAGTTGTGCATGGTGATCTGATCCTGGCGGGCCATGTCGCGCAGCTCCTTCAGGGACAGCTCCACCGGGTGCTCCACGAGGCCATGTACGCGCAGGCGGTAGTCGCGGAATTCGCGATCGTGCAGGCGGGTCCACTCGTCGCTGGTGGGCACCAGTCCGTTGGGCCAGAAGAACGGGCTGATGTCCTGCTCGCCGTATTCGGCCCGTGGCGCGTAATGATCGAACAGCAGGTCCATCAAGCGCCCGACCGTGGCGTTGGAGATCCGCTGCAACACTCGCGTGTGTGTCCAGGAGAAGTGGACCGCCCCGACGTTGAAGGCGATCGTGAGGGCTAACGCGACGAACAGCAGCGCGACTCCGTTGAGGTCGTTCGCCAGGGTGCCCAGGGTGATCGAGTCGAGGTTGCTCGCGAAACCCGTCGAAGCCACCATTGTCATGTGCACGGCGTAGAAGAGCAGGAACGCGCACATGATCACGAAGTGCAGCGTGCGCGCAGCCTGACGGTTGCCGAAGATCCGCTGGTAGAACTTGAACCGGTTATCCAGCGCGGGTGACATCGCCAGCCCGCTGAGGATCGCCAGCGGTCCGAGCAGGAAGACGACCCCGAAGTAGCTCAACTGCTGGATCGCGTCAAAACGAAAATAACCACCCGGCGCCGTCGGCAAGTGAAGCGCCGAGTACTGCACGATGCACGACGCCGCATCAGGCAGGATCGACAGCTCGGTGGGCACCAGTTTGAGGTAGCGGCCGGTGGCGAACAGCAGCACCACGTAGACGATCCCGTTGAGCACAAACAGGATGTCGAAGATGAAGTGCCAATGGCGCGCCACGCCGATCGTGTGCCGACCGCCCGGCATACCGAACAGAGGGCTTAGCGTGATCGCATCATCCTTGGCCGTCCACACCCGGTCCTTGGGAATCGGTCCTCGAAAGCGCAGCACCTCCCGATCGGGCGTGCAGTCCACCTTGACGTACAGACGCGGATGATCGGCAAGGATCTGCCAGCCGGCGCGGACGATCATCACCATGAAGAAAAAGTTGGCTAGGTGGGTGACGATCACCCACCACTCGACCCCTGGCCTGACACGAGGAGTGTTCGGAACGCACGCGTGGGCATGGATGAACGACTGACCCGTTCCGGTGGCGATGAAGACCTTGGCCCCGACCACCAGCGCGGCACCGAGAACCAACACGCCGGGGAGCAACCACCACACCGAGAAGAAGCGCGAACCGAGTCGCAACTGCACATAGGACAGCCGCATCCGCGGGTGCCTGCCCTGCTCCCGGACAAGGGACTGCTCTTCGAACTCTCGCTCAGTGTCGGACACGATCCGCTCGCTACTCGGGGGCGATGCCCCAGGCGGTCGTGAACGACTCGCCCGGTGCGAGGATCTGAAGTCCGTCGCCGGACTGCAACGCGTTCGGCGCGCAGGTCATCGGCTCGATGCCCAGCCCGCGCCGCCGCCGGGCGGGCTCGGGCAATGAGTCGCCTGTGAACAGCATCAGATACGGATAGCCCTCGTCGAGCCACAGCGTGGCCCGCCTCTGTCGGTTGGGGGTGGTCAGGCGCACTCGTGCCCGCCCGTCCTGGTCGCGGCGGAGATCGCTGTAACCGGTGTCGAGCTGGGTGTGGTCGAGCTCG
>JALYTU010000254.1 GCA_030854125.1 Actinomycetota bacterium
CAACCCGGCCGCCGTCGCGGACCTTCTCGACCTTGGCGTCCACGAAGAGATACGGGTAGCGGCCCTCCAACGGCCGGGTCCTGAACGCCTGAACCTGCTCGTCCAGGCCGGCGCACACCCGGCTGACCTCGCTCTTTGAGATCCGCAACCCCAAGCTCTCCACCAGCTGATCGACCTTGCGGGTGCTCACCCCGCACACATACGCCTGCTGGACCACCGCGACCAACGCCTGCTCTGAACGCTTACGCGGCGTCAAGAACGACGGGAAGTAGCTGCCCTGCCGCAGCTTGGGGATCTGCAACTCGATCTCACCCGCCCTGGTGTCCCACCGCCTGGGGCGATACCCGTTGCGGTGCGTCGCACGATCCTCAGGGCATCGTTCGCCGAGCTCGGCGCCGACCAGCCCGCTCACTTCGGCCTCCATCATCTGCTCGGCCACGAACCGCACGCTCTCGCGGATCACGTCCGCATGATCCTCCACCAGCACCTTCCGGACAACCTGCTCGATCGTCATCTGTCTGCTCCGGCCATCGCCGGCCTCCAATCAGTCGAACCGTGAGAAGTCCGACGATGATGAGCGCCGCGGTGGCCGGAACTACGTTCCGACCGACCCCGTCCTACACCACGCTATGGGACGTGACCCGCCCCGTTATCGCATCCGCTGAGACGACGGCCACGAGAGCATCTACACGCCCGCGATCGGCGCCCTTCGAGCCGAACAACGCCAAGGCGGCACCACGGAAGCGCTAATGCAGCCTGAGATGTGACGGTCCACGCGCGCCGGGAACAGACCAGGCGCCACATGCGCGGCCGACGCCCGCAGCGGAGAGGTCTCGCGTCAAGCCGACCGACCGGCTTCTCTGTGCGTGGCGCAGCCGCTGCCGCGTAGTGCAGCGGCCGGTGCGGCGCGAGACGTCTGCGATCCTAGGCGTGAGGCTGGCGGCCCGCGATTGTGCCCTGCCTCGGGGCGGTGAGCTCCGGACACCAGAGCCAGGACTGCGCCCCACTCGGTACCGACGCCGACGATCTCGCCTGTGGGCGGCTGTGAACCGCCGAGCTCGCTCAGACCCGCAGTCGCGCCTGCGTCAAGGGCCCACCGACGCCCTCTGCGTCCGAAAACGAAAATAAATTGGACCCCATTTGGACCCCGTCGTCGATCTGAGGCGACTGCAAATCTCGGCTCAAGGAGCCGATTTGCAGGTAATTCGTGAAATCGGGGAGACAGGATTTGAACCTGCGACCGCCCGGCCCCCAGCCGGGTGCGCTACCAGACTGCGCCACTCCCCGTGGTCGCACCGATCATAACTGCCGCTGGGCTGACACGGATCTTGCCGGATGCCAGCGGGAGATCGGACGCCCGAAGCGGGACGACCCAAGCGGGCGACGGGAATCGAACCCGCCCTAAAAGCTTGGAAGGCTTTTGTGCAACCACAACACTTCGCCCGCGAATGGACCTCGATGGTACCGCGGCCTACTCCCCCAGCACCTTGATCACCAGGTTCTTGAGATGGGCGTCCCCGATGTCCTCGCCGCCGGTGGTGGCGGTAGTCACCGGGATCGGGCAGCAACTTGCGCGCAGACGATCGCCATACGCTCGGCGACCGCGGCCTCGCGCACCGCGTCGGCGACGTCCTCGGTGATGCGGATGAACTCCCGCCGCCGCTCCGTGCGAAAGGTGCGGTACACGGTGTGGAATCTCATCGAGCAGGGGAGCCGGGATTCGAACCCGGATTCACGGTTTTGGAGACCGCGCGCATAGCCATTAACTCACTCCCCTGAGGAGAGTCGATGGTATCCAGAGGCCACCAGCTCCCGTCTTCCGCCGTGGCTCAATGGTGGTGGTCGTGCCCGCGCACGGTGGCCCAGGACTGCCAGGTGATCCGCAGGATGACCGCGGTGATAGCCAGGCCGATCAGCGGATCGGCGATCGGGAGGCCGATGGCCACGACGATCGCCGAGGCGATCACCGCCAGCGACACGTACGCGTCAGCGGCAGCATGGTCACCATCGGCGATCAGCGCCGGGCTGTCGAGGCGGCGTCCGGCGCGCCGCCTGACCCGAGCGGCGATAAGGTTTCCCAGATAGCCGACCGCGCCGGCCACCGCGAGCACCCACAGGTGCGTCGGCGGGCTGCGGTGGATGAGCCGCAGCACCGCCTCGACTCCGGCCACGCAGGCGCTGATGAAGATCGCGGCAACGACGAACAGGCCGGCGATCCGTTCCGCACGCTCGGAGCGCATGACGAAGGCGATCCCGAGCGGGACGGCGGTGAGCGCGTCCCCGAAGTTGTGAATGAGATCCGCGAGCAATGCCACCGAGCCGGAGAGGACGAACACGATCGTCTGGACGATCGCCGCGACCCCGAGCACGGTGAGCGACGTGAGCACGGCGCGCACGCCCTCGCGCGAGCGCTTGATCGACTCGTGGACGAGCCCGTGGGAGTGACCGTGGTCGTCGTGCCCGTGGTCGTCGTGTCCGTGCTCATCGTCGTGGTCATGCCCGTCGTCGGGACCGGGGGCATAGCCGGGCTCGTGCTGCTCGGTGGCCATCTCAGGCCTCTTGCAGCGCGATGTCCGGCGCCGGACGGCTACGGCCCAGCCGCAGGTGCTCGACGTGCGAGATCGCCTGTTCGAGCAGCTCACCGACGTGATCATCGTGCAGGTCATAGACGATGCTCCGACCGTCGCGATGCCCGACGACCAGGCCGAGATGCCGCAGCACCCGAAGCTGATGCGAGACCGCGGACGCCTCCATCCCCACCGCGGAGGCGAGCTCGTTGACCGGGCACGGACCGGTGTGCAGGTGACCGAGGATCCGCAGGCGGCTCGGGGTCGAGAGCGCCTGCATCGTCTCAGCCATATCCCGAACGAACTCGGGATCAAGGTCGGTGGGTGGGTGGACGTTGGTTCCGTGGGCCATGTCGCGAGAATACCTGAACGGCTTTTCAGGTGTCGCTGCGGGGCTCGCCAATCATCCAGGCGAACCGTCAGTCATGCGGGCGGAGGGAGTCGAACCCACACGAGCTTTCGCCCACCGGCACCTAAAGCCGGCGTGTCTACCGTTTCACCACGCCCGCTGGCGCGGGCCCTGATTCTAGGCTCGCCTGACGACGCCGGTACCAGCGCGGGAGGTGGTCGGCGGCGGCTTCAGCCGCGCGTCGACGACGAGCAGGTGCGCCTCACCGCCTTCACCGCGATGCCAGCGCCGCCTCGAACTCCGGCCCGAATCGTGTCCCCAGCCGATCAGACGACATGGAACTCCGGACGCAGCTCGTCGGCGCCGAAGCGCTCGACGGCGAGCGGTCCGACGTCGACGAACGGCTCGCGTTCGAGCACGAGGTCGCGCAGGATCTCACCCACCGCCGGCCCCTGCAGGAAGCCGTGGCCCGAGAATCCGGTCGCGTAGAGAAAGCGCGAGACGCCCGGCGCCTCCCCGATGATCGCATTGTGGTCCGGGGTCATCTCATAAAGCCCGGCCCAGCCGCCTCGAATACCGGCCTCGGCGATCCGTGGCGCCCGGCGCGCGGCGACCTCGAGCAGGCCCGGGATCCAGTCATCGGTGCTCTGCACCGAGAAGCCGGGCGTCTGGGCGCGGTCGGACATTCCGACCAGCAGGCCCGGGCCCTCGCGGTGGAAGTACATGCTCGAGGCGAAGTCGATCGTCATCGGCATCCGGTCCGGCAGCCCGGTCATCGCCTCGGTGAACAGGATCTGCCGCCGCAGCGGCGTGACGGGCAGCGCGACCCCGGCCATCGCCCCGCAGGCCGCAGACCACGCCCCGGCCGCGCAGATCACCGTGCCGGTCCGGATCGCTCCGGCGGTGGTGTGGACCGCCGTGATCGCACCACCGTCCACCTCGATCCCGTGGACCTCACATCCCGTGCGAAGCTCCGCGCCGAGAGCGCGGGCGGCGAACGCGTATCCGGCGACCACCGCCTCGGGCGTCACGTACCCGTCCTCGGGCGAGAACGCGGCGGCGAGGATGTCCTCGCCGGCCAGCAGCGGGCACAGCTCGCGGGCGTGATCGGCGCTGAGCATCCGTGACGGCACGCCGTACTCATTCTGGAGGGCCACACTCGCCTCGAAGGCGGCGACATCGTGCGCGCGACTGAGCACGAACAGGTAGCCGACCGGGTGAAGGTCGATCTCCCACCCGGGCCGGCGGCCGAAGTCTCCAAACGCCACGAGGCTGCGCTGGGCGAGCTGGACGTTGAGCGCATCGGAGAACTGGGCCCGCACGCCACCGGCCGCGCGCGATGTCGACCCGCTGCCGAGCGTGCCCCGTTCGAGCAGTACGACATCGACCCCGGCCTCGGCGAGGTGAAACGCCGCGCTGGTGCCCATCACCCCGCCGCCGACGATCACCACGGACGTCTGGGCCGGGAGTGGTGTTGAGCGCGCGGGCACGGTCTGCGTATTGTCGCCTGAGCAAACTGCTGCACGCGCGGCCGACAGGAGGTATCGTGCCGGTCCGTGGCCCAGGTACGGAACGTCAGGCCCGGCTATGCCGTGATCCATCCCAACCGGGAGAAGGCGATATGCAAGCTCACGCGGCTGCTCGTCGTCCTCGTGCTGATCGGCTCGGTCGCCCTGATGCTCATTCTCACCTTTGGGGGCTGGAGCAAGCTCCAGGGCATGAGACCGGTCAACTTCGTCTGGTGCGCGATCTATCTCGTGTTCGCGTTCTACATCTTGCGGTGGTCGCGAGGCCTGCTCCCGATCGCCGCAATGTTCGGCATCCTGCTGCTCATCATCGCCGTGATCGCCGGCACCGGCCTGGCCGGAACGAGCTGGTTTGATCGCAACCACCATGGCTACGCCTCAGCGGGCTCGCTGTTCGGCGGCGACGGCCTGGGCACCTCGACGCTTGGGGCGCTGACCGTGCTGCTGATCCCGGTCGAGCTGCTGCTGATCGTGGTGTGCATGATCGGCTTCGCCCAGGGTTGGAATGTCGAGCTCGAGGTGACCGAGGAGGAGGCCGGCAAGCGCGGCTCTAAGACGGTCGCCCGCGGGCCCCAGACGCAGGCCGCCTGACGCTCGGCGCGGATCACGCCGCCGGCGATCGAGCCGGCGTCGATACGGCGGGTGGGATTCGAACCCACACGTCCCGAAGGACAATGCCTTTTGAG
>JALYTU010000255.1 GCA_030854125.1 Actinomycetota bacterium
GTCGTAGGTGATCAGGGTGTGGACCGGGTGCGCGGATGCCTGCAGGCGTCCGCGCCCGCCGAGCGCTCTGAGCTCGATCAGGAATGAGCAGCCGACGATCTCGCCGCCGAGCCCCTCGACGAGATCACACAGCGCACCAGCGGTTCCGCCGGTGGCCAGCAGGTCGTCATGGATGAGGACCCGGGCCCCACCCGCCAGCGCGTCGGCGTGCACCTCGAGGGCATCGATCCCGTACTCGAGCGCGTACTCGGCGGTGATCGTCTGCCCCGGCAGCTTCCCGGGCTTGCGCGCGGGCACGAATCCGGCCCCGAGCTCGCGGGCCAGCGCCGCACCGAGGATGAAGCCGCGCGCCTCGGCGGCCACCACGAAGTCGACGCGCTCACCCGCGGTTGGCTCGGCCAGCGCGCGGATGGCCGCGTCCAGGGCCCCGGAGTCCAGTAGCAGCGGCGTGATGTCCTTGAACAGGATCCCCGGAGCCGGGAAGTCCGGGATGTCGCGGACGTAGCCGCGCAGATCAGCTGCGATCACGATCGGCCGCGCGCGCTACGTGGCGATCTTGCGCAGATCGCGGATCAGCAGCAGGTGCTTGAGGTGCGTCGTAACGGAAGCGAGGTTCTCCAGGGCCTCGATCGCCTCCTTGCGGCGCTCGGGATTGCGTGAACGCAGCGACGGAGCGAGAATGCTCTGCAGCAGCTGCGCCTCGCGATCGGCCGAGCTGCGGAACACCCGGAGGTTACGACCGCCGACGCCGTAACGGGCCAGTTCGGACACGGCGCGGATGATCTCGCGCTCGGTCTCGTCGTAGTGCTGGACGCCGCTGCGCACCTCACCCTTGATCACGCCGAAATCGACCAGCTCGCGGATCAGCCCGGGCGAGGCGCCCGTCTCCTCGACTACGTCCTCCAGCGAGTACAGAGCCCCCGCATCGCGGACCGAGACCACCGCACGCCGCAGGCCGCGCCGCTCACCGGCCGGCGGGGTGACCTCGTCCTCGGCGACGCCCCCGGCCAGTTCCTGGCGGATCACTCGCAGGGGCAGAAACTCGTCGCGCTGAAGGCGCAGGATGGTCCGCAGCCGTTGGATGTCGGATTGCGTGTAGAGCCGGTAGCCGCCCTGGGTACGCCGCGGGGTGAGCAGCTTCTGATCCTCGAGATACCGGATCTTGGAGATCGAGATGTCGGGAAACTCCTGCACCACCGCCTTGCACACGGCGCCGATCGTCATCGCCTTCTGGCGCGGTCGCGGCGCGTCGGACGCCAGCGGCTCGGGGAGCCCGACCTCGGGCCGGGTGGTATCCGCGCTGGCCATCAGCGGCTGAGGAAGGCCAGCTTGTACTTGCCGATCTGCAGCTCATCACCGTCAGACAGCTGGTGGGAGTCGATCCGCTTGCGGTTGACATAGGTCCCGTTCAGCGACCCGCAGTCATCCAGGTAGTGATCATTGCCCCGACGGACGATCAGCGCGTGGTCGCGCGAGACGGTCACATCGTCGAGGAAGACGTCGGAGTCCGGTCGCCGGCCGACCGTCATGCGGTCGCCCTGGATCGGAAAGCTCTCGCCGGCGCGGCCGCCGCCGGCCCGAATGACGAGCGCGGCACCGCGGGCGACGACCTCCTCGAGCTCAACCGCCTCCAACTCACCGGTCTCGCCCAGCTGGTAGGTGGCCGTGGTGGCTCCGACCGACTCCGATGAGGCGAGGAAGGCGCCACACCGTTGGCAGTAGCTCGCCCCCTCGTCGTTGGCGAAGCCACACTCTGGGCAGTGCTGGGCCATCGCCGCCGTGCGGCTACTCGAGCTCTGAGGCCGGCACCCGGCCGGCCAGAATGTCGGTCAGCTGCTGCACGTCGGCGCCCGAGATGACCAGCTCACCGGTTTCGTCCTTCTTGCGCAGGCGATTGACCAGCTCCGCACGCAGGATGTCGATCTTGCCGTGCAGGATTCGCCGCCGATAGGAGATCTCCATCTCGTCCTCGGTCAGCTGCTTGATGAGGTCTTTCAGCTCCTGGTCCGTCAGCGAGCCGAGGTCGGGAAACGTATCCATGCCGATGCTCCTCCACGCGTGAGCGGGATGATGGTTCTAGCGATGGCCGATTATAGCCTTGATCCCTGCAGGGTCAAGTTGAGCTTTAGGGTCGGCTCCAGCCCTATCTCGACGTGCAGGCGCGCCCAAGCCAGCGGCACAGACTACGCCTCCGGACGCGCTCGTGCTTCCGCGAGCCCGCGGCGGATGTAGAGGACGGTGGCGGTGAGTGAGAGCGCAAGACCCGCGTAGAGCATGACCAGCGCCAGCCAATGGACTCCGGCCATCGCGAAGGCGGGAGCGGCCATCGTTGGCGCGACTCCGATCCGCCCCGGCCAGTTGATCTGCAGCTCGACCCCTCGCGACAGCCCGTACCGGCTCAGGGCGAGCATGAACAGCTCGCGGGCGACGGCGAGCAGGATCGCCCATCGGGGCAACAGCGCGAAGTCAAACGCGACGACGAGACCGGCGACGATCAGCAGCCGGTCGACGATCGGATCCAGCAGCGCGCCGAGCCGGCTGTACTGACCGGTGATGCGGGCGGCGAACCCATCCAGGTAGTCCGCCCCGGCAATCACCGCAAACAGGACCACGGCCACGGTGTCCCGCCCGTCGCGGCTTGACAGGGCGAGCCCGACGAACACGGGGATCGCGACCAGCCGCAGGTAGCCGATTGCGTTGGGGATCGTCCACGGGCGCAGTGGCTGGTCAGACCCGGTCGCGGGCGGTGGCGGCCCTGACCGGTCCAAGCCGAACAGCCGGCGCTTGGTGATCCGCGGGCTCAGGGCAGTCCGCGCCACAACTCGGCCGCCGCCTGCGCGGCACCCTGCACCGGGACCGAGCGCGACTGCCGGCCGCGCCGCACCTGCACTTCAACCTCGCCAGCGGCCAGCGTCCGGCGTCCGACCGTCATCCGCAGCGGACAGCCGAGCAGCTCGGCATCGGTGAACTTCTCCCCGGGGCCCGCGTCGCGCTCGTCGTAGAGGATCTGCAGACCTGTGCTCTGCAGATCGGCATACAAAGAGTCTGCAAGGGCTCGCTCCTCGCTGCCCGGCTTGCCGAGCACGACGAGCTCGATGTCGAACGGCGCCACCGCGCGCGGCCAGCAGATCCCCTGCTCGTCGGCGTATTGCTCGACGGCCGCCGCGGCCGCTCGCGCTGGCCCGAAACCGTAGGACCCCATCCACACCAGCTGGCCCTGACCGCTCTCGTCCAGATAGGTGGCCCCGAGCGGCTCGGAGTAGCGTGTGCCGAGCTTGAAGATGTTGCCGATCTCGATCGCGGGCTCGATTCGGAGTGTGGCGCCATGGACCGTGTCCCCGGCGACCACCTCGCGCACATCGACGCTCTCGAAGCGAAAGTCACGGCCCGGTTCGACACCGCGCAGGTGGGCGTCGGGGCGGTTTGCCCCGGTGACGTATGCGCCGAGGGCAACGCCGGCGTCGAGCAGCACGGGCAGCTGGGCGCCGACCGGGCCGATGTATCCCGGCGGCCCGAGCCGATCGGTGACCTCGTCGGCCGTGGCGGGACGAAACGCCCCGACCGCGGTCCGCAGCTTGATCTCGTTGACCCGATGGTCCCCTCGGACCATGATCAGCCGCATCTCGCCCCCGTCCTGCAGGACGATCGGAAACGCCTTGAGCAGGGCGCCGGGCGGGACCTCGAGCATCCGCGTGACCGCGTCGATCGTCGTCGCGCCGGGAGTGGCCACGAGCTCAGGTTCGGACAGGCCGGCGGGCAGTGAGACCGCCTGCGCATCGGCGCTGGCGACCTCCACGTTGGCCGCGTAGCCCGGCGAGATCGCGACGTCGTTCTCCCCGGCGGCGCACGGTGCCATGTACTCGTCGGACCCGTGGCCGCCCATCATCCCCACGTCAGCCTTCACCCGGTACCACTCCAGGCCGCAGCGGTCACACATCCGGTCATACGCCGCGGCATGGCGCTGATACGCGGCCGCCAGGCCCTCGGCGTCGCGATCGAATGAATAGGCGTCCTTCATGATGAACTCGCGCGTTCGCAGCACGCCGGCACGCGGTCGCGGCTCGTCGCGCTCCTTGATCTGAAAGTGGTAGAGGACCAGCGGCAGGCCCCGGTAGGACTGCACGGCGGCGGCGACGTGGCCGGTGACGATCTCCTCGTGGGTCATGGCCAGGACCATGTCCGCTCCCCGGCGGTCCTGGAGCTTGAACAGCTCGTCGATCTCATAGCGGCCGGTGCGCCGCCAGGGCTCGGCGGGATGCATGACCGGCATCAGCATCTCCTGGCCGCCGATCGCGTCCATCTCCTCGCGCACGATCTGCACGATCCGCTGGTGAACCCGCCACCCGGCGGGCAGCCAGGACCACAGACCCGAGCCGACCTGGCGGATCAGGCCTGCCCTGACCATGAGCTTGTGCGAGATCGCCTCGGCGTCAGCCGGCGGCTGACGCTCGGTCGGCAGGAAATAGCTCGACATCCGGGTCATCGCGCGTCAAGCCTACCCGCCCGCCCCGGTAGGGAGGCCACGGCTATCGTCTCAGTCAGCGACTCAGATTGCACACAGGAAAAGGAGAGCAAACGATGGCCTATACCGTTCCAGACCTTCCCTACGCCTACGACGCGCTGGAGCCTCACATCGATGAGGCGACGATGCGCGTGCACCACGACAAGCACCATCAGGCCTATGTGGACAAGGCCAACGCGGCGCTGGAGGGCACCGAGTGGGCCGACCAGCCGGTCGAGGACGTGATCGCCAGCCTCGGATCGCTGCCCGCCGACAAGCAGGGTCCGGTGCGCAACAACGCCGGCGGCCACTACAACCATTCCCTGTTCTGGAGCTGGATGTCGCCTGACGGCGGCGGCGAGCCCGACGGCGAGCTGGCCGAGGCGATCAACGCCGCGTTCGGTTCCTTCGATGAGTTCAAGACCCAGCTCAAGGCCGCCGGCGCCAACCAGTTCGGCTCCGGCTGGGCGTGGCTGGTCCACAACGGCGAGGGCCTCCAGATCGTCTCCACGCCGAACCAGAACAGCCCCCTCACCGACGGCAAGACGCCGCTGCTCGGCGTCGACGTGTGGGAGCACGCCTACTACCTCAAGTACCAGAACAAGCGCCCCAATTACATGGAGG
>JALYTU010000256.1 GCA_030854125.1 Actinomycetota bacterium
TCGCGGGTTCGACAGGGATGTCGTTGAGTCACGTTTTCGGTCATTAACGTGACCCATCAGCAGGGGTTGGGGGCCGTCTGAGCGTAAACGTGACCCGGCAGGGTGGGAGGCGCCAGAGTTGTGAGGGCTCGGGGCCATCGCGCTCCTATCCGCTTGGGGACATCGGCGCCGGCGCGACGGGGTGGCCGCTGTCGCGGGCGGCGCCGGCCAGCTCGCGGTCCCAGGTGACGATCAGCAGCTCGGGATCGTCGATCAGCAGGGCGCTTGCGAGGTGCACGGCGTCATAGCCACGCAGCGCGTGGCGCTCAGCGAGACGGCCGGCCTGGCGGGCGAGCGCGTGATCGACTCCGAGGAGTCTCATCGCAGCGGTGGCCTGCTCGAGATCGCCGACCGCGCGGCGCAGGCTACGGCGATCGATCCGTCCTTGGCGCTGAGCGGCCGCCAGCGCCGCGCGCGCCTCGGGATAGACCAGCTGACTTGAGATCCGCAGCGCCGAGGTCGACCACAGCTCATCGGCCAGCCCTGAGCCCTCCTCGGCCACGATCAGCTTGACGACCGCCGAGGTGTCGAAGTAGGCGTTCAGCGCCGCTGCTCAGACACGAGATCAGAGACAGACGCCCGCGACCCGGCGCGGCCGCGCCGGCGAGGACCCCACTCGCCAGACGGCTCTGAGACCAGCCCGCGAGCGCGCAGCTCCGCAAGCGGATCGCGACCCTCAAGCGGTGACAGCCGCGCGACCGGCCGGCCGCGCATCGTCACCACGACCTCGCCGCCCGCGGCGACGTGAGCGAGATACCGGCTCAGCCCGTCGTGAAGCTCGCGCACCCCGACCTCACGCTTCAACGTCTGATGTAGCGTCATGCGTGTACATCATAGACGCCACATCGTAAGCGTGCGACAGCGGCATCGACGAGCTCGTGATCCTCGCCTCACCGAAGCGTCCCGACCCGCAGGGTCGTCATCTCAGCAGGATCCTTGACCGGGCCGCGCCGACGCTCAAGGGCAACCAGCCACAGGCGGCCTGGGCCACCACCAGCTTCTCCCCCTTCGATAGCCCGCTGTTTGCCGTTCGTGTCGTGATGGCCAGCAGATAGGCCCGGCTTCCCTTTCAGAAGCCGAGCGAGGGGCCCTCTCGCCCGCGGTCGATCCCGCGCGTCGGCGGCTCATACTCGAGCGCCTCGCCGGGCCGCAACGGCCGCGGCCACCGCCGGACGCCGGGCGGTGGCAGCGCGACGTCAATCAGTTGGGTGGCGGAAAAGGTGTCGTAGGTCTGCTCGGCGGCGTGGTGGCGATCATGGGCCTGCTCATACGCGGCCTGGGCTGATTGGTGGCGTTGGCGGGCGCCGGGATGCTCGATCTCCCACGCCTGACGCTGCGCGGCGAGCTGGGCCTGGCGGCCCTCGGCCTGCTGTTCAAGGCGCTGCTGGCGTTCGGCTGCTTGGCGTTCGCGGTCACGAGCCGCGGTCAGCTGAGCACGGAGTGTCCGTCCGCGTTCGCCGAGACGCGCGAGGCGTCCCAGGTTTGCGAGCTGACCGTCAAGCTGCTCACGCTGGGCGGCCGCATACTGAGCCTGCCCAGCGGCATACCGGGCGTCAGCGAGCGCATGCTGAATCTCCGGGTCGCGCGGCAGGGTGGCGATCACCCGCGCCGCTGCGTCTCGCTGCACCCGCGCCTGCTGCAGCTGGACGGCGGCCTCGTCGCGCTGCGCCCGGACGCGGTCAAGCGCGGCGTGCTGCTCATCGCGGCGTTCGCGCTCTGACGTCTGACGCCGCGACCCCTCTTCCCGGTCGGCATCGCGGTCAGGACGGCCGGTCAGGGAGGGAGCGCTTTCCCGGTCAAGCTCGCGCTCCACACGCTGCTCGTGAGCGAGCGCCACCGCGATCGACGGCACCTCGGGCTCTGAGCGTCCCAGCCGCTCAGCCAGCCGGGCCAGCCGATCCTCCCGCCCACCGCCATCCTCCGCGTCGACGCTGTCAAGACGCTCGGCGCTGGCGTAGAGGTGGGTGCTTTCTCGCGCGCGGGTGAGCGCGACGTAGGTGCCGTTTGAGTCTGAGTGCTCGCCGGCGATCACGTGCGCGCGATCAACGGTCTGCCCCTGCGCCGGCCAGGTGTGTGACACGTAGCCCAGCCGGGCGCTGGCCGCGTCCAGCTGCGAGCGGTCCCAGCCGGCCTGCCGGCCGTCGGCCAGCGCCACGGTCGCGTGCTGCTCGTCGTCGGCGACGTCGATGACCTGGCCGCGGGTGCCGTTCCTAACCGCGCCCAGCTGCGGGTGCACGCTGGCGGCGCGCAGCACGATCTCATCCCCGGCGCGCAGCCCATACGGCCGCCCGGCCAGGGCGATGGTGTGCTCGCCGGTCAAGAAACCGTCCTGGGTACGGAGCGCTTGGGCGCGGGCGTTGAGCCCATCCAAGGCTTCGTTGCTGGTCTGCACGACGACCAGCGCCGTCTTGCCCTCCCGCCGGTCTGCGTGCGCGGCCTCCAGCGCCCGGTCCTCAGCCCGCTGCTGGGTCTCTTCGATTGCGACGCGGCCGCGGGCGGCGTACCCCTGAAGGGCTTGATCGTGTTCACCAGCACGCCATTTGGCCTGATCACGACGGTCAGCCGCATCCTTGGCTCTGACGATCCGCGACAGCTCCACCAGCCCCCCATGCTCCGCGGCGGCCTGTTCGATGTTCGGCCACAGCCCGCCAGCACCAACCGCCCCGGACTGGCGGGGATCACCAACCTCGATGATCCGCGCGCCGGACTCAGCGACCGCTTCCAGCAGCCACGCCTGTTCGCGGGTAGACGCCAGCGCCGCCTCGTCATGGATGACCGTGGTGCTGGCCCCAAGCGTCACCGCGCCCCGGCGCACAGCGGCCTGCAACGCCGCGGTGGAATACCCCTGCGCCCTGACCCCGGCCGCTGAGAACTCGGCGGTGAGACGCTCCGCGGCCTGCGCCCCGGTCGAGCAGACCACGATCCGTTGGCCGGCGGCCTGGTGCGCCCGCGCGACCCCGGTCAGCGCGGTGCTCTTCCCGGTCCCCGCCTGCCCGACGACCACCACCAGACGACGGTCAGAGCACGCCAGGCGCATCGCCTGCTCCTGCTCAACCGCGAGCTGGGCGCCGCCGAGCGCCAACTCTGACCGCAGCTCAGAGACGTCGTCGTTGACCAGCTGCGGGGCGATCGGCTCCGTGGACGTGTCGGCGAGCGCGCGAGCTGAGGCGACCGCCGCACGCTCAGTCCCCCTGTGTGAGCGGGTGGTCTGCCGACCGTCGGCCAACTCCAAGATCTCTGCCCGCTGTTCCAGGCGCTCAAGAGCCTCAAGCCCCCGGGCGGGGTCCCCACCCACTACCGCTTCTAACGCGACCGCGCGGGCCTCCCGCGCCGCGAACGTCGCATCGAACTCAGTCAACCGCTCCAGGATCCGCCGCTCCAACATCTGCGCCCGCTCGGGGTCGGCGACGTCGACCGGGCGGCCAGGCTCGTGGAGTAACGCCTGGACAGATCGGGCGTCGAACCCGTGCTCGCGGGCGTCCTGCCACCACGCCTGGTCCAGATCCCCCGCGGTCTGAAATCCTCCCTCGAGCTTGGCGCTGCGGGTGCTCATCGCGACCGCGCGCTGCTCAGCGGGCAACAGCTGCCCCGAGTTTTCAAGGGCCGCGACGCGCTCTGCCGCGGCGTCAGCACCGAGCCCGCCGGCCTGGACCTGCGCCCGCAGCGCCGTGAGGCGCTCTGAGAGGCGCCGCTCGATCGCCGCATGCACTTGCCGGTGACGCCCCGACCAGGCTTCTAAGAGGCCGTCAGGGACACCCTGGAGTTCGAAGTAACGTCCCCCTCGCCCCGTGTGAGCCTGGATCTCAAACCCGAGCCCGTGAAGTTCTCGAGCGAGCTGCGCGCGGTACGCCGCCCCCAATTCGCGCTGATGCACCAGTAGCGCCCGGGACTCGATCGCCACCACCCTCCCATCCCCGTGACGCACGGCGCCGTGGAGGACGACGTGGGAGTGCAGCTGCGGGTCCGGCGCGCGCCCGGCGACGGCCCGGGCGGTCGTGTGCCGCCACGACGTCGCGATCAGCTCGGCCGGGGTCTCGCGCAGCACCGTGGCGCGGTCCACCCTGCGGCGGACCATCGGCACGAACTCAGTCGCATGGCCCAGGGTCGCGTCGACAGCGCGTTCCTGCGCCGCCTCGATCTCCCCCCGCAACTCGGGCGAGGCGAGCGCCCACACCGCGCTCACGCTCTTCGGCGCGCTGAAGGTCGCGTCGATCGCCGCCACTGAGGACCCGCCCGCGCCGCCGGCCCGTAGGCGCCCCCCGGCCGCGGGGTTCTGAACGGCCATCAACGCTTGAAACTGCTCGGCGGCGACCGGCCGCCCGGCATCCACGCCGAGCGCGTCTCGACCTACAGGCCCTAAAGACGCCCACCGGCCCGGGGCTTCGACACGCTCCCCGGACTCAGACAGGTAGTAGTCCCCCACCGCCACCGCCACCGTGCGGCCCTCCAAGTACTGGCCGTACGCCGCGGCGCCGGACCCGGCGATCTTCGCGACCGTCAGCACAGCGAAACAGCCGCCTCGAGCAGGATGGCCTGGCAGCCCCCTCCGCGGGTCGATCGCCGCGGCTCCCAGGAGCGCTCTGGTGGGGTCTGAGCGGGTGTCTGACGGGGGTGGTCTAGCACTAGGTGCGTAAAGTGTATCGCTGTATTTGCTGTTCGGATTGTTGTCCGGGATCAGGGATACGGTTGCCGGCATGGAGAGACCCGTAGCCGACACTGAAAATGGGCCTCTCTTCATCGATGCTGCCGTTCTCAGATCAGGCACGAATGTGCCGGCTGTTCGAGCCACTGGTGAGCTGTGGAGACGACAGCCATCTAGGCGTTTCAGGTGGCCGCACCCAGACCGGGGACCATCGCGCGCGCGCGCAGATCCCTACAGGTTTATTAAAAGACAGGTACATCCTGTGCGACTCGCTGCACGGGCTCAAAGACCTAAAGAGGCGACTCGCTGCACGGGCTCAGAGGCGACTCGCTGCACGGGCTCAAACGCCCTAAGCGACAAAAAACACGGGCTGGGCGTCCGGGGCGTCTGCCAGCGTCTCGAGCCAATGGCGACGCGGCAAACGCGGTGGCAGGGTCAGGC
>JALYTU010000257.1 GCA_030854125.1 Actinomycetota bacterium
AGGGAAATCGTGAACATTGGACGCGACTTCGCCGGCGTCGACATCACCCGTGAGCCGATCCACATCCACCCTGGCCAGCACTACATCATGGGCGGGGTCAAGACCGACGTCGACGGTCAGACCACGATCCCGGGGCTGTATGCGGCCGGCGAGGTCGCCTGCGTCTCGGTCCACGGCGGCAACCGACTGGGCGCCAACTCGCTGCTGGACACGCTCATCTTCGGACGCCGCTCGGGCAAGCACGCCGCCGAGCAGGCCAACCAGCGCCCGATGCCGAGCACGCCGCAGACTCGGGTCGATGAGACCGCGGCGGCGATCAGGGCGATCATGGACCGCCCCGCGGGCGGTCGCCGGGTTTCGTCGATCAAGGACGAGCTGGGCGACGCGATGAACAAGCACGCTGCCGTGTTCCGTGACGCTGACGGCCTGAACCAGGCCCACGAGGTCATCCGCCGACTCAAGGAGGAGGCGCCCAAGGCCTCCATCGACGACCACGGCTCAGTCTTCAACCAGGACGTCATCGGGGCGATCGAGCTCGGCTACATGCTGGACTGCGCCGAGGCGATCGTCGTCGCTGCGCAGGAGCGCAAGGAATCCCGGGGCGCGCAGTTCCGCACGGACTTCCCGGACCGCAACGACGAGCAGTGGCTCAAGCACATCGACGTCGCCGTCAACGGCGACGACGTGCCCAAGGTCAGCTACTCGCCGGTCACAATCACCAAGTGGGAGCCCCAGGAGAGGACGTACTAGTTCGATGCCTGCGTACACGTTGAGGATCCGCCGGTTTGATCCGAAGTCCGGCGAGGCTCCCTACTGGGACGACCATGAGGTGGAGCTCGGCGAGCGCAACTCGGTGCTCGACGCGATCCTCAAGGTCCGCGACGAGGTCGACGGCTCGGTCGGGATCCGCTGTTCCTGCCAACAGGCGATCTGCGGCTCCTGCGGCGTACGGATGAACGGCAAGCCAGGACTGGCCTGCAACACGCATCTGGAAGAGGCCGCCGCCCGTATGCACGGCACCGGCTGGAACGACTCCGAGCACTCCTCCGAGAGCGGTGGTGGCACCGGCGCGAACGTCATCGAGGTCGAGCCGATGGGCAACATGCCCGTCATCAAGGATCTCATCGTGGACATGGACGCAGTGCACTGGAAGAAGATCCAGCGCGTCACGCCGTTCCTGATCAATAAGGAGCCGGTGCCCGAGCGCGAGTACATCGTGCCGCACGACAACATGGTCGACGTCACCCAGACGATGGCCTGCATCCAGTGCGGCGCCTGCGTCTCTGACTGCCTCTCGATGGAGATCGACCCGCTGTTCGCCGGTCCGGCCGCGCTGGCCAAGGCGTATCGCTTCGTGGGAGACCCGCGCGACGCCGAGCACTACGAGCGGCTCAAGGACCTCGCCGAGGACGAGCACGGCATCTACGACTGCACCCACTGCTTTAACTGCATCGACGCCTGCCCCAAGGGGGTGGACCCGATGAGCCAGATCATGCGGCTGCGGCGAAAGGCCGGCAGTGACCACGAGATCGTGGATCGCAACAACGGCCACCGCCACGAGGACGCCTTCGTGACGCTCGTGCGCGATTACGGCCTGCTCAACGAGGCCGAGCTGCTGCCCCGCAGCTACGGCGGCAACTCATGGTTTGGCAAATTCCATCCCGCCGCCGGCAAGGAGCTGCTCTCCTCGCTGGGCACGGTCGTCACGGGCGTTATGCGCGGCAAGATGAGCCCGAAGATCGCGCTGTTCGGTCACAAGCTGCCCAAGACCGACCTTGCGGCGCTCAAGCGGGTCTACGCGGCGATCGAGGGACGCAAGCAGCGTGACGAGCTGAACCTGTACGTGACCGGCGTCGAGGACGATCCGGTCGAGAACGGCGCGCCCGAGACGCCGCCCAACGTGGCTGCGTCCTCTGAGCCCGACACCGAGGCCAACGCCACCGCCACGCCGAGCGGGGACGGCACGGGAGAGCCGGGAGCGCGCGGCGAGAGCGCGTCGGGTCCAAGCGACAAATCACCCACCTTCCCGGGGCCAGGAGAGGCATCCCAGTCGTCCTCGAGCGAAAGCGAGAGCCCTTCATGAAGGTCGCATACTGGCCGGGCTGCGTGAGCCGCGGGTTCACGCCGGAGCTGCACGGCTCCATGGCCAAGGTCGCCCCCCTGCTGGACATCGAACTGATCGCACTGGATCGCGCCGCCTGCTGCGGCGCCGGTGTGATCGCCGAGCACAACCAGGAACTGGCCGACACGCTCAACGCCCGCACCTTCGCACTGGCCCAGCAGACCGATGGCGCGTTGATGATGAACATCTGCTCGACCTGCCAGGGCGCGCAGTCCGAGTGCCAGCAGCGCCTGGACGCCAATACCGATTACCGCCAGCGGATCAACGCCAACCTCGCCGACGAGGGCCTGACCTACGAAAAGGGCCTGACCAACAAGAACTTCCTCTGGTACCTGGTCGAGGAGCTCGGGCTCGACGCGCTGACGGCGAAGGTCGTGCGCCCGCTCACCGATCTCAAGGTCGGCCCGTTCTATGGCTGCTACATCGTGCGGCCGGTCGAGCGTCTGGGCATCGACGAGGAGCATCCCCGCGATCGCTACATGCAGATGCTGATCGAGGCCCTCGGGGGTACCGTGATCGACTACGCCGGCGTCTACAAGTGCTGCGGCTTCCCGATCATCACGATGAACAAGGAGGCCTCGCTGAAGATGGCGGGCCGCCATCTCGGGGACGCGATCGACGCCAACGCCGACTGCCTGGTCGTGCCGTGCCCGCTGTGCCACCTCAACCTCGACCTCCAGCAGCCGCAGGCCGCCAAGGCCGTTGGCCGCGACCTCGGAATGCCGGTGCTGCACTTGCCCCAGCTCGTGGGCCTGGCGCTCGGGCTGGCGCCCAAGGAGCTTGGGATGTCAAAGCATGTCGTCAAGCCGACCAAGGTCGTCGACTGGTCGACGTCGGTCGTCGCCGCGACCGCGGCCGCCTGACGCCGGTCCGCGCGACCTCTACCGCGAGGACCAGGCCAGGCCGAATTCCTCCCCGAAGACGAAGTCCTGCACCGGCCGGCGGCTGAGCTTGCGCGGCCAGGCGTCGGCGCGGTGCCCGACCGAGATGTGGCCGGCGAGCGCGAACTCGTCCGGGATCGCCAGCAGGGCCTTGACCTCCCCCTCGGCGGGAACGAGCAGGGTCGTGAAGGCGGCGCCGAGGCCCTCGTGGCGCAGGCCGAGCAGGATGTTGTGCACGAACGGATAGACCGACGCGCCGGCCACGACGCTCGGGCGGTCCAGGTCGGCGTCGGTGATCGCCAGCGCGGCGAGCTCGACGATAATCACGAGATGGACCGGGACCTCGTCGAAGCGGTGGGCGAACTCATCGGCGCCGCGCAATCCGCGCATGCGTCCGGGGGGCAGGCCGCTGGCCTCTCCCGCCTCCAGGGCGGCACGCCCGCCGGTCTGCTTCATGTAGGCATCCCACGGCGCCTCGTAGAGCTCGCGCATGCGCCGGCGCTTGTCACGGTCAGTGACGACGATCACCCGCCACCCCTGGCGGTTGCCGCCCGAGGGGGCAAAGCGAGCATGATCGAAGACCCGCGTCAGGAGCGCCGGGTCGACGGCTTCGTCGGTGAAGTGGCGGCTGGTCGGGGTCCCGGCCATCACCCCGTAGAGCTCATCGCTCATCGGGCTCAGACCGGGGCGCTGGCGCGATCGGCGATGAGCAGCTCAGCGATCTGGACGGCGTTGGTGGCCGCGCCCTTGCGCAGGTTGTCGGAGACGACCCACATCGCCAGCCCTCGCGGGTGTGACTGGTCGCGGCGCAGGCGCCCGACGAACACCTCGTCGCGACCCTGCGCCGACAGCGGCGAGGGGACGTCCTGCAGGATCAGGCCGGGGGCGGCGGCCAGCAGCTCGCGAGCCTGGGGAGCGCTGAGCGGCTCGCGGGTCTCGAGGTTGACCGCCTCGGAATGGCCGATGCGAACGGGCACGCGGACGCAGGTGACCGCGACGCGGATCGACTCGTCCTCGAGGATCTTGCGCGTCTCGAACATCATCTTGCGCTCCTCGTCGGTGTGATCGTCGCCGTCGATGAAGTTGCCGGCCGCCCCGATCACGTTGAAGCCGATCCGATCGGAGTAGATCTCGGGGTCGGGCATCGGCTCACCGTCCAGCGAGGCGCGAACCTGGGCCTCGAGCTCGCCGATCGCCTTCTGGCCAGTGCCCGACACTGACTGGTAGGTGGAGACCACCAGCCGCTCGATCCCGACCGCGCGGTGGATCGGGGCCAGGGCGACCATCAGCTGCATGGTCGAACAGTTGGGGTTGGCGATGATGCCGCGGTGCCGGGCGAGCGCGTGCGGGTTGACCTCGGCGACGACGAGCGGGATCTCGGGGTCGCGGCGGAACGCGGAGGAGTTGTCGATCACGATCGCACCGTGCGCCGCGAAGCGCCGCGCCCACTGCATCGAGGTGACTCCGCCGGCGGAGAACAGCGCGATATCAAACCCGCTGAGATCGGCGTCGTCATCGAGCAGCCGGACGGTGCGGCCGTCGATCACGGTGCCCGCCGAGCGCGCGGACGCGAACAGGACGATCTCCTGCGCCGGGAACTCGCGCTCGGCCAACAGCTCGAGCATCGTTCGGCCGACGGCGCCGGTGGCGCCGACCACGGCGACCCTGATCATCGCGGCCCCATCTCGACCTGGATCCCGCCCTCGCCGAGATCGAAGGCGCTGTGCAGCGAGCGCACGGCCTGGGGCACGTCCGCGGCACGGATCACGCACGAGATCTTGATCGGCGAGGTGGAGATCATCTCGATGTTGATGCCCTCCTCGGCGAGGGTCGAGAAGACCTTGGCGGCCACCCCGGGATGCGACCGCATGCCGGCGCCGACGATCGAGACCTTGCCGATGTCACGGTCGGTGTCCACGCGCTTGAGCCCGAGCGTAACCGACACCGGCTCCAGCGCCGACTCGGCCGCGCGCAGGTCCTCGGTGCCGATCGTGAACGAGACCTCGGCGTCGCTGCCCTCGGTCTGCGGCTCGTTCTGGATGATCGTGTCCACGTTGCAGTTGGCCTCGGCCAGGGCGGTGA
>JALYTU010000258.1 GCA_030854125.1 Actinomycetota bacterium
AGACCAGTGACGCGCTCGGCGCAGCCGCTGCGCAGGTCGGGTGTTGAGCGCCGTTGCGTTTCGGCATGCGGGTGCAGCTGACGGTCGGCATGAGAGGGTGGGGTACGAAAGAAGAAGAAGAAGAAGAAGGAGGAGGAGTGGGCCCTGTCAGCTGGCGGGGATCGCGGTCCAGAGTTGGGCGGGGCGACCGCCGGTCGGGAGTTTGGTTGAGGTTGCTCGGCCGGCGTGGGCGAGCGTTTGGAGGGCGTCGTCGATGCGGCCGGCGGGCTGGTTGTGTTTCAGGGTGTCGCTGATTTGGCTGCGGGTCAGTCCGGCGGGGTGGGTTTGGAGGGCGGCGTGGATTTGTTCGGTGAGGGGTTCGCCGGTGGCGCCTTGGAGTGCCCAGGCGGCGGATCTGGTGGTGTAGTCGTGGAGGGCGAGCGCGGCTTGGAGGTGTTGTTGGTTGATGGTGCGGGCCCGGTCGGTGAGGGCGTAGATGAGTGCGAGGCGGATGGTGTGTGCTTCGGCGCGGGCGGTGATCTGGCCGATGATGCCGGGTTGGGGTTGAGCGAGGCGGGCGTAGGCGTCGTGCCAGAGCTCTCGCGCTCCGGGGTCGAGGGTGACTTGTTGGGCTGTCTGGGCGTGTTGGAGGGTGACGTGGAGGCGGCGGGTCAGGCCGGTGGCGTGGAGGGGGTCTTGGTCGCCGCCTTCGGGGAGCAGGCGTTGGCGTCGGCAGGCGACGATGAGGAAGCGGTTGAGGTAGCCGTTGGTGAGCTCGATCGTGGTGGTGTGGCGGCGTAGCTCGCTCTGGGTGATGTGGCCGATCAGCGAGATGTGCGCGTGCGTCGCGCGGGCGGGGCTGGTGCGGGTCAGGAGGGCGAGCGGCCGGGCGTCCCATGCGCAGCGCAGCGTGGGTGAGAGCGTGGAGATCTCGCGCGAGGAGGCTTTGAGGACGCTCGCGAACTCGGGCTCGACGACGAGGAGTCGCTGGTCGGGGGTGCCGGGGTCTTGGGTGGTCGGGTCGCGCACGGCCCAGATCAGTCCTTCGCCGGATGACAAGCCGGTCAGGATCCGCGCGCTGATCGAGTGGTCGGCGCTGGTGATCAGGCGCCTGACGTGATCCCATGATGAGCCTTTGCGGGCTTTTGCGCTGTCGCCGACGAGGAGCATGAACTCGTTTGGGTGGTGGCGGGTCGCTTCGACCTGGAACCATGCGCGGCGGCCGACAGCGGCACCGAACGCAACGAGTAGCTGGGTGAGGATCGCGACGGGGTCTGCTTCGGTGTGCGGCGCGAGTTTGGCGACGATCTCGCCGAGCAGCTCGTGGTAGACGGCTTGTGCGGGCGGCGCGGGCCAGCCCGGCGGTGGCGGGAGTGTCCGGGAGGCTGTGGGCGGAGGTGTGGCCTGCTGGTGGGTGAACAGTGAGGGGGCGGGTTGGGTCATTCGGCTGAGACTTCGGCGACTGCGGCGCGCGCGGCGGACTCGTCGACGATCGCTTTCCTGGCGGCGAACGCGGCGATCAGCGACTGCACGGCGAGGTTGTTGACCTGGCGTGGCAGGCCGCGTGAGACGTCGTGAATCAGGGTGATCGCGTCATCGCTGAAGATCGTGTCGGAACGCCCGGCGAGCGCGAGGTGATGCGCCACGTAGCTCGTCGTTTCTGCCGCGTCGAGCCCGTTCAGTGCGTAGCGCAGGCCGATCCGCTGATCCAAAGCGGCGAACGCGCCTTGGCGCAGGCGGCGTCGTAGCGTGGGTTGGCCGAGCAGCAGCAGCGAGAACGGGGCGGTCTGGTCCATGCTGGTGTTCGAAAGGCAGCGGATTCCCTCCAGGCACTCCGGGCTCAGGAGGTGCGCTTCGTCGATCACGAGCACGACCTGCTTGCCGCGTTCGGAGGTCTCCGCGGCGAGTAGCTCTTGGGCTTGGGGGATCAGCGTGGCGTGGTGAAAGCGCGGGACGCCGCCCAGCGCCGTGACGATCGTGGAGTAAATCCCGCGCAGCCCGACCCCGGGGGTGCCCAGGTAGAGGATCGTGTGCCGCGACGCGTCCAGGCCGGAGACGGCGGCGCGAGCAGCGACCGTTTTCCCCGCGCCGCACTCGCCGCTGACGACGCCGATCGCCTGCTCGGAGATGCACCACGAGATCCGCGCGACGGCCTCCGCGTGCGAGCGGTGGCCGTGCAGCATGCCCGGCGCGAGGTCCTTCCCGAACGGCATCCTGGTGAACCCGTAATGCGCGCGCAGCCTGTCGACACTCATTTGCCGCTCCCCTCGTCGTTGTTGGTCTCACGATCCTCGCCGTCGCCGTCGCCGTCGTGGCGGTCGGCCTTGGCCTCGATCTCGCCCTCGTTGTCGGTGTCGTCGTCTGGTTTGGTGAGGCTGTGGTAGTCGATCCGCTGGCCGGCTTGCTCGGCGTCGCGCTTGGCGGCGAGTAGGCCGAGGTAGTCGATGCCGCTCGGTGCGGGCGGCGGCGCGGTATCGCTGCGGGCCTGGGGATGAGTCTGGCGGCCGATCGTGAGCGCCACCGCGATGCCCATCGGGCGGTGCTGGTATCGGACCTCGATCCTGGTCAGGTCAAACGGGTCGAAGACGAGCTCGACACGACGCCCGGCGAGTGCCGCGTCAACCTCGTACTGGTTGCCGTGCAGCGAGACCGTCGCGGTCTTCGTGACCGTCCGCTCCTGCGACCACAAGAACGCTTCCCGAAGCAGCGCCGGCGTCGGCAATGCGGGCGCGCCCGCCGCGTCGAAACGCTCAAGCGGCGCTTGTTTGGTCTCGGAGTGCACGCGACGGTGGTAGACAACCTCCAGCCACGCCGAGAACAAGCGGTTCAGTTGCGCCAGATCAACCGGGCCGCGGTCGTCGATCTCGACCAGGAATTGGTCGCGAACGGTCCGAAAGAATCGTTCGATCTTGCCCTTCGTCGTCGCCGCTCTCGGGCTGGCGTGGATCAGTTTCACGCCCAATACCGCGCACGCCCGCAAAAGCGGTGAGGACACGAACGCCGAGCCGCGATCGACAAGGATCGCGTCCGGGACGCCGCGCGCCATCAAAGCGGGCCGCAGCGCCGCTTCCAAACGGATCGTGTCTTCGCCGGTCCCCCACCGCCAGCCGACCAGCAGCCGTGAGTGATCGTCGATGAACGCCATCAGGACCGCGCGGCGGCCGCCGTCGAGTTTCGGGCCGTGTAGCCCGTCGCCCGTCCACAGCTCGTTGCGCACTGCGGCTTCGAAGCGGCCATAAACCTTGCCCGGGGAACGGCCATCGGCGCGGACGTTCAACCCCGCCCGAGCCAAATGCGTCTGCAGTGTCCGCACCCCCGGGACCGGCTGCCCCGCCGCGAGCATGATCTGGTGAACGTGCGCGGCAGTGCGATCGGGCCGCTCACGCTTGAGCGTGAACGCGAGCTCGAGCACCCCGGCCGCAGTCCGCGGCGCGACGACCCGCGGCGCTGGAACGAGCGCCGCGAACCCGCCGGCGCGATACGCGCGCAGCCAATCATCCAGCGTCGAGCGACCAACACGAACCAGCTGACCGTCCGGGCCCGAATGCTCGCACCCAGCGAGCGCGCGAACCAGCCGGCCACGCTCAGCGCGCGACAGCACCACGTCAGCCGCGTCACGAATCAACGAGTACCGAAACAATCCGACCTCCCGGCGACCCTCCTCATCCATCCTTCCTCCCACGCTCGAACAACCGTCGAGCGAGAGACGCTCTCAGCTCACCGCACCCGCGGGAAGGGGCAACTGGTGTTGCATAACAGCACGCCCCCCGACAGCGCCGCCACCAACGGCCACACCGGCCCAGGCCCGAAGCGCAGCACCCACGCCCGGACCGCGACCGCGATCGCCTCCAACGCATCCGCGGTGTCGCCACCGGCCGGCCCCACCGCGCCGATCTCCGGATCCAGCGCGAACGCCCAGCGAGTGAAATGCGCGCGGATCGCCTCACGGTCAACAGCGAACCGGCGCAGCCACCCACGAACCGTGTCCTTCGCCACCCCCAACCGCCCAGCGATCCGGCGATGCCCCTCACCCCGAACGTTCGCCTCGATCGCCGCACCGATCACCACGACCTCGTCCCGACGCCGCAAAAGCGCGAAATCCGGGAGCAAAACGTGCGTCCCCGCGCACCCCCGACACCGCGCCCGCCGCGGGACCAGCACAACCCCGCCCGCGCGGCAACGAACGACCCGCCGCCGCGCCCACGCCCACGGCCCCAGAACCCCGCCGCACCCAGGACAACCCAGCACCCCAGCCACAAGATCCCGCTCGACCACAGCCCCATCGACGTCTACGATCAGCACCGGTGCCTCCAAGCATCAGGAGCCCTCCCGACGTGGCACGCCAATGCGAGACGGGAGGGCTCTACTTGTTAAGAACCCGCCCAGCCTGACAAACCGCGCTACCCCAAGCAGCCCGACCCAGCCACGCAACCATCCTCACCGTGGATGACGCCGCCATCCTCATCCAGCGTGTCGCTCAACATGCGCCCGCCCGGCGTCGTGATCGTCACCTGCGTGAACACTGCGGCCTTCGCGATCTCTTGGAGGCTGCCCAGGCGGGCGCCTTTGAGGCGGGGGCGACCCTGCTGGTGGGGGCGCCGCGCGTCCGGGAGCGCGTAGAGCGCGGCGTTGCTGCGCATCCTTGTCGTCAGCGTGATCCTGTCGGGCAGGTCCTGCCATGCCTTGCTGGCATACGCGCCGTCCATCACGAGCTCCACGACCCGCGTCGGGTAGCGCTCGGTCACGATGTCGACCAGACCCCGCGCGAGCTGCGGCTGAGAGCGACGCTCGGGATGCTCCAGGGTCTTGGGGCGAAACAAGCGAAACAGGACGGGCAGACCGACCGCGCGCCCCCCGAGACAGTCAAGCTCGACCACCAGCGCCACGACGACCCAGCAGTTCCCCCAGCGCGTGCGCGTGCCCGACCCTTCGGGTTGCGCGCCGTCATGCAGGTAATGCGCGCCCCACACCTTGCGCCCGGAACGCCCGAACAGCGTGTCGTCAAGCGCCAACCGGATCGGTGCGCCCGGCTTCAACAGCCCGTGGACGAGCAGGTCCAGCAGCCGCAGCCCGAGGTCGTC
>JALYTU010000259.1 GCA_030854125.1 Actinomycetota bacterium
ACGCTCAACCCCTCGACCTATGACCTGCTGGCCGCGATCCACGCCGTGCCCGCCGAAGAGGTCGTGGTGCTGCCCAACAGCGCCAACGTGCAGATGGCCGCCGAGCGCGCCGCGGAGCTCTCCGACAAGCAAGTGCGGGTGCTGCCCTCGCGCTCGCAGCAGGCCGGGCTCTCTGCGGCACTGTCGCTCGATCCCAGGCGCGGCGCCCAGGAGAACGCGACCCTGCTGCAGGACGCGCTTGCGCTGGTTCGAACCGGCTCCGTGGCCGAGGCCGCCCGCGACGACGGCGACGGCCGGTTTGCGGCGGGCGACGCGGTCGGCTTCGTCGAGGAGGAGCTGGTCGCGTGGGGTGAGCCGCGCGCGACGCTGCACGACGTGCTCGCGCAGCTGGCCGAGAACGCCGAGCTGGTCACCTGCCTGCGCGGCGCCGGCGCGCCGCTGGATGACCAGACGGTGCACGCGCTGGTTTCGGGCGACATCGAGCTCGAGCTCTCCGACGGCGGGCAGCCGAGCTACTGGTGGCTGCTCTCGGCCGAGTAGCGCCCGGCGCCGGCGATCCGCCGGGGACGCCACGGCCGCGGGATCGTCAGCGCCCCATCGACCGGAGCTCCGGTCATCATCCCGACACGATGTCCGCGACGGCCTTCGGCAGCTCGCGTCCCCTGGACGGCGACGAACTCGTGGGCGCGCCGGTGCGCTATCCGCGACCCTCGCGGCTGACCGCGCCGCTGGTCGTGGACAGCGGCCCCAAGGCCGAGGCGGCGGCGCGCGCGCTGGGTCTGAACATTGTCGGTGACCTGCTCGAGCATCTGCCCCGCGATCGTCGCGCGGCCCGGGCGGTCGCCGAGCTCGTCGCCGGCGAGACCGCCACGGTTGTCGTCACGGTCAGGAGCATCGCCTCCCGGCCGGTCCGCCGCCGGGGCATGCGGCCGCTGGTCGAGGCCACCGTCGCGGACGAGAGTGGCACTATGGCCGCCACCTTCTTTAATCAGCCCTGGCTCGCGCACCGGTACCCGGCCGGGACCGGCCTGGTCCTGCACGGCAAGTTCGAGGCCCGCAACCGCTTTCGCGTTCAGGGCCATGCCGCGACCAGCGAGGCAAGCGCCGGCGACGGCGGAGTCGCTCACTACGCCACCACCGAGGGGCTCTCCTCGACGCAGATCCTCGCCCTCGTCCGCGCTCACACCGAGGCCATCGCCGATGTCTGCGAGCCGCTTCCGGCCCGGCTGCGTGCTCGCGAGCGGCTGCCCGATCGGCGCAGCGCCCTAGCCGCCCTGCACCTGACCGGAGGTGAGGCCGAGCAGGCGCTCGGCCGGCGCCGCCTGGCCTTTGAGGAGCTGCTGCTCGCCCAACTCGCTCTGCTGCGCCGTCGCCGCCTGCGCCGCCGCGGGGTGACCGCGCTCGCCCTGGACGCCGCGCGAGCTGACCGCGCGCTGGCTGGGCACGATGCTGCCGTTCACCCCGACCGCCGACCAGCTCTCGGCGCTCGATGCGCTCGACGCCGACCTGGCCGCGGAGGACCCGATGCAGCGCCTGCTGATGGGCGAGGTCGGCTCCGGAAAGACCGTCGTGGCGCTGTACGCGCTGCTGCGCGCCGTCGAGCACGGCTATCAGGGGGCGCTGATGGCCCCCACCGAGCCATTGGCCGAGCAGCACTTCGCCACCCTGCAAGCGCTGATGCCCGGTGAGGCGGTGCCGATCGGGCTGCTCACGGGCTCGACCCCCGCGCGCCGCCGCACGGACCTGCTCGGCAAGCTGGGCAGCGGTGAGCTGTCGCTGCTGGTCGGCACGCATGCGCTGATCGAGGATCCCGTCCGCTTCGCGTCCCTGGCCGTCGCGGTCGTCGACGAGCAGCACCGCTTCGGGGTCCGTCAACGGGCGGCCCTGGACGCCAAGGCCGGCGCCGACCGCCGGCCCCACGTGCTGCACATGACCGCCACACCGATCCCGCGCACGCTCGCCCTGGCCGGCTACGGAGACCTGGACGTCACCCAGCTGCGCGAACTGCCGCGCGGCCGCCAGCCGATCCAGACCGTCGTCTGTGCGACCGAGCGCGAGCGCTCGCGCGCCTACGAGCGCATCCGGGAGGAGCTGCGGGCCGGGCGTCAGGCCTTCGTGGTCTGCCCGCTGGTGTCCGAGTCAGAGATGCTGCAGGCCCGGGCCGCCACGGTCGAATACGAGCGCCTGCGCGACGGTGAGCTGCGCGAGTTCCGAGTCGCCCTGATGCACGGCCAGCTGACCAGGCCCGAGAAACAGGCGGTGATGCGCGAGTTCGCCACCGGCGCCGCGGACGTGCTCGTCGCCACGACCGTGATCGAGGTCGGTATCGACGTCCCCAACGCGACCGTGATGCTGGTCGAGGACGCCGAGCGCTACGGCATCTCGCAGCTGCACCAGCTGCGGGGCCGGATCGGGCGCGGCGCGCACGCGTCACTGTGCCTGATGTTCGGGCCCAAGGGCTCGGCCCGCCTGCGGGCGCTGGCCGATCACAGTGACGGCTTCCGCCTGGCGGAGATCGACCTCGAGCTCCGGGGCGAGGGCGAGCTGGTGGGTGTCCGCCAGAGCGGGCTGGCCCAGTTCAAGGTCGCCGAGCTGCCGCGCGACGCCGAGCTGCTCGAGCGCGCCCGCGCCCGCGCCCTGTACATCGAGGACGAGGATCCCGATCTCCAGGAGCCCGAGCATGCGCTGCTCGCCGACGCGCTGGGTGACGCCTACGGCGCTGAGGCCGACGCGCCGATCCGGGCCTGAGCGGTGCCGATGTGCCCGGCGGCAAGCGGTTGAGATGCGCGTGATCGCCGGCCGCTACGGCGGGCGGGGACTCGTCGCCCCCCGCGGATCGGCGACCCGGCCCACATCTGATCGGGTCCGCGAGGCGCTGTTCTCGATCCTCGGCGACGTCACCGGCGCACGGGTGCTCGATCTCTTCGCGGGCTCCGGGGCGCTCGCCATCGAGGCGCTGTCGCGCGGTGCCGCCGCCGCCACCCTGGTGGACTCCTCGCCGGCCGCGGCGAGCGCCATTCGCCGCAACCTCGACGCCCTCGGGGCGAGCGCCGAGGTGCAACGCCGCCCGGTGCTGGGATTCCTCGGGGCAGCACGGGGCGAGCGACGTCAATACGATCTCGTCTTCCTCGACCCCCCATATCGCCACGCGAGCTCGCTCTCGGCGGAGCTCACGGCGGCGCTGGCCCCGGTGCTCGCCCCCAGCGCGCGCGTGGTGGCCGAGAGCGATCGCCGCCATCCGCTGCAGCTCGAGTTGGAGCAACGCGATGAGCGGCGCTACGGCGACACCCTGATCCAGATCCATCATGCCCCCCGATAACCGCATCGCTCTGTGCCCCGGCACCTTTGACCCGGTCACCTATGGCCATCTTGACGTGATCTCGCGTGCCTCGGCAATGTTCGAGACCGTGATCGTCGCCGTGGTCAACTTTCCCTGGCGCAAGGGCGAGACCCTGTTCTCCGCCGAGGAGCGGATCGGCTTCATCCGGGACGCGACCAAGGCGCTGCCGAACATCGAGATCGAGACGTTCTCGAGCCTGCTGGTCGACTTCGCGCGCGAAAAAGGGGCGATGGCGATCGTCAAGGGACTGCGGGCGATCTCGGACTTCGAATACGAGTTGGAGATGAATCAGCTCAACCGCCGACAGGCGCCCGATATCGAGTCGGTGTACCTGATGGCCTCCCCCAAGTACAGTTTCCTGAGGTCGAGTGGTGTCAAGGAGCTCGCGACCTTCGGAGGGGAGATCTCAGATCTCGTTCCCGATGAGGTTGCCGCGCTCTTGAAGGAACGACTCGGACGCTGACGAATTCAAGGACTGCGCAATGGACGTTCTCGTACTGATCGACAAGCTGGACGACCTCGTCCACAACGCCAAACCGGTCCCGCTGACCGATCAGGTTCGCGTGGACAAGGAGGAGATCTACGACATTCTTGACCAGATGCGGGCCACGATCCCCGAGGAGATCAAGCAGGCCCGCTGGATCGTCAAGGAGCGTCAGGAGATGCTCGCCGAGGCCAAGCGCGAGGCCGAGCGGATCGTCAAGGAGGCGCGCGAGCGCCAGGAGCGGCTCGTCTCCGACGAGGAGATCACCAAGCAGGCCGAGCGCGGTGCCGAGGACATCATCGAGGATGCCCGCGCTCGTGAGCGTGAGATCCGGCTCGGCGCCGAGGACTACGCCGACGAGATCCTCAACACGCTCGAGGTCAACCTGAGCAAGTTCATCGCCGCCGTCCAGCGCGGACGGGATCGGCTGGCCGGCAAGGATGAGCCGGCCGAGGTTTCCTAGGCTCGCGATCGCGGGCATCACCCGCTCGCGACCTCAGCTCTAGCTAGCGCACGCTGAAGCCTGAGAGGCCTTCGGGGTCCTCGCTGGGTCCTTGCACGGATCCGTGCATGATCAGGTGGCGGCGGACGATGGCCTCTGGCACGGGGCGATTGTTGCCTGCCCAGATCGCCCGCGACGTCAAAGCGGCTGGTGAGCGTGGCTTTCCGTCCGCGGTGCGCGCGACGCTGACTGGTCCATGACCGCTCTCTGGCTGATTCTTGGAGTTCTCGTTGGCGCCGGTGTCGCGCTGCTGGCGCTACGCCCGCGGCTGCGCGCGCTTGCCGGCGAGGTGGTGCGGGCGGCGGAGCTGGACCGCAACCTGGTCCGGGCGCAGGCCGATCTCGAGCACGAGCGCAGCCGGGCGGAGGAGCGGTTGGTCACGCTCGGTGACGCCCAGCAGCGGCTGTCGGATTCCTTCAAGGCGCTGAGCGCCGAGGCGCTGCAATCGAGCATGACCCAGCTCGCTGAGCTGTCCAAGGCGCAGCTGCAGACCGCCCGGGAGCAAGCCAAAGGTGACCTGGACAAGCGCCAGCAGGCGGTCGAGTCGCTCGTCGCGCCGCTGCGCGAGCAACTCGGGAAAGTGGACGGCCAGCTGCTGCGCCTGGATCAGGAGCGTCGCGAGTCCCGGGGCCGTCTGGAAGCCCAGCTCAAGAGCCTCAACGAGACCGGGGACCGGCTGCGGACCGAGACGGGTGCGCTGGTCACCGCGCTGCGCAAGCC
>JALYTU010000260.1 GCA_030854125.1 Actinomycetota bacterium
GGTCGGCCAGCTCTCGGAAGGAACGCCCGAGCGTCCCTCCGGCACCCGCGGTGTCCTCGAGGTGAAGCGGGCAGTGCGCGGTTTCGGCCAGGGCCTGAGCGATCACCTTGCCTGCCCGCTTGATCGCGCTGGCCACGTTGCCCTGTTTGGCCGAGCCGGCGTGCAGCACGACTCCGGTGGCACCGATCCCGTCCCCGACGCGCAACGACTGAATCAGCGAGGCCCGGGATTTGTCCCGGATCTCCTTGTCTTCGGACGCGCAGTTGAGCAGGTAGACCGCGTGGATCAGGACGGCATCGATTCGGCTTGCGTCCACCGCCTCGCGAAACGCGGCGAAGTCGACCTCGCGGTAGGCCGTCGGCCGCCACATCCGCGGGGACTGGTTGAAGATCTGGATCGAGCGAGCCCCGAGATCGGTGCCGCGAGCGACCGCCTTGGCGAGACCGCCCGCCGGAGAGACGTGGGCGCCGATTAGCATCAGTTAGATCGTGTCCATGCGTGTTCGCTTTGCTCCGTCACCGACCGGGGCGCTCCACATCGGCGGCGCCCGGACGGCGCTGTACAACTGGCTGCTGGCCCACGGACCTGGTGACGGTCCCCACGGGCGTGCCGGAACGCTCGTCCTGCGCATCGAAGATACCGATCGTGAGCGCTCGACGCCCGAGAACATCGAGCAGATCCTCGATGCCCTGAGCTGGCTCGGGTTGGGTTGGGACGAGGGGCCGATCCTGCAGACCGATCAGTCCGAGCGCCACCGTGAGGCCCTGCAGCAGCTGCTGGCCGATGGTCACGCCTACCACTCCACGGCGACCGCCGAAGACGTCCGGGCGTTCAAGGACCGAGAGGGGTCTGAGCGTGGCTTTCGGGGGACTGCCGAGGCGGCCGGCGCGGTGCGATTGCACGTCCCGGACGCCGGCGACACGGTGGTGGACGACGTGATCCGCGGGGCGACGAGCTTCCCCAACGCCCACCTCGACGATCCGGTCATCGCCCGGGCGGACGGCTCGGCGCTCTACAACTTCGCCGTCGCGATCGACGACCTCGATGCGCAGATCACCCATGTGATTCGCGGCGAGGATCACCTCTCCAACACGCCCAAGCAGATGCTGGTGCTCGATGCGCTCGGCGCGACGCCACCGCGGTATGCCCACCTGCCGCTGCTGCACGGTCCGGACGGCCGCAAGCTCTCCAAACGCCACGGAGCGGCCTCGGTGCAGGAGCTGCGTGACGCCGGGTACCTGCCTGAGGCGGTCAACAACTACATCGCGCTGCTCGGGGCGGGCTTCGCCGCCGATGAGGAGCACTTCAGCCTCGCCGAGCTCGCCGAGCGCTTCCGCCTCGAGCGCGTCTCCAAGAACTCGGCGGTGTTCGACGAACGCAAGCTGCGCCACTTCAACGGTCAGCACCTGCGCGAGCTCGACCCCGCGGAGCTGACCCGGCGCCTGGAGGCGTTTACCGGCCGGAAGGGACTGGCCGCCGCAGTGGCCATCTCGCGCGAGAAGATCCAGACCCTGGCTGACTTCTGGCCGCTGGTCGGCTTCGTGTTCGATGGGCCGGCCGACGATCCGGCCGCATTCGCCAAGACAATTGGCTCTCCGGAGGGCCGCGCCGGGCTGGTCGCGGCCCGGCAGGCGCTGGCCACCGTCGATCCCTTCACGCCGGAAGCGCTGGAGCTCGCGCTGCGTCAGGTGGCCGACGGTCGCGGCCTCAAGCCCGGCAAGCTGTTTCAGCCCATTCGCGTCGCGCTGGCCGGCGGGACCGTGTCCCCCGGTATCTTCGAGACCCTCGCCCTGCTTGGACAGGACGAGAGCCTGGCGCGGATCGATGCCGCCCTGCGGCGTGCTGGAGCCTCCGGCGACTCGCCGGCCAATCAGTCCTAAACCACGATCGGATATCTGCCGATAGATGGGCCAATGGCTCCGGATAAGCGGATCCAGCGATCGCCGCGTGCGCACGCGCAGGCGAGAAAAGGCGCGTGACCTGACTTGGCGACCCTGGCAGTGGTGACGGAGGTGCCGACCCCCGACCCGTATGCGGCGCGTGAGCGCCACCACAACGAAGGACACGGACGCCGGCTGACGGCCGCCTTCGAGGCCCTGGAGGCCTATCCGGTGCTGGTCGAGTCCCGCAACCGGGTGCTGCGCCTGTTCGAGGATGGCGACCCGGCGACCTCCGACGTCGTGTCGGCGGTCGAGGCCGATGTCGCGCTGACGGTCACCGTGGTGCGGCTGGCCAATCAGGTCGACGGGCCTAACGCCGGGCGAATCGACAGCGTGGTCTCCGGGGTCGAGGCGCTGAGCGCGAGCACCGTGCACGCGATCGCCAGTCGTGCGCGCACGTTTGACTTCTTTGAGCGCACCGCCGTGTGGCAGAGCATTCCCGAGCGCTTCCGCCTGCACGCCGTGGCCACCCAGCGAGCCGCTGATCGGCTCGCCCGCGAGCTCAACTTCGAGAACCGTGACCGGCTGTTGGTCACGTCGCTGCTGCACGACATCGGAAAGCTCGTCCTGATTCACGCCTACCCGGGCTATCCGGGCCAGGTCCACGGGGACGCTCGCACGCCCGAGGAGCGGATCGGCAAGGAACGCCGCGAGCTCGGAGTCGACCACGCGCTCGTCGGCGGAGTGCTGGCGCGCCGCTGGGGGCTGCCCCGGTCCGTTGCCGCCGTCATCGAGCGCCACCACGCCGACGATGCCGAGGGTGAGGCGGCGATCGTCCGGCTGGCGGACATGCTCGCCCACTACGTGCTCGGCGGGGCGGTCGCGCCGGCCGAGATGCTGGCTGCGGCGCGGGTCCTCGGGGTCAGCCCGGCCAACCTGCGCACGGTGATGTACGAGTTGCCCCTGCCCACCTCCGCTGGTCGCCCGCGCCAGATCGACCCGTGTCCGATGTCCAGTCGCGAGGTCGACGTCCTGCGTGGCCTGGCCAAGGGGATGGTCTACAAGCAGATCGCCGCCGAACTGGGGCTGTCCACGAGCACGGTGCGGACCCATCTGCACAACGTCTACGGCAAGCTGGGCGCCATGGACCGCGCCCAGGCGGTGCTGATCGCCACCGAGCGCGGTTGGATCTAGAAGCTTCAGGCTGGTCTACGATCGGGATTGCCGTGATCTCGATCACCACCAAGTCCCCGTACGCGCTCAGTGCGCTCGTCGAGCTGCACCGCCACGGAGGGGCCGGCCCCGCCCGCCCGGTGCCAATCGCCGAATTGGCCCGCCGGCGCAACATCTCGGTTCAGTTCCTCGAGCAGCTGTTCGCGAGCCTGCGCCGCGCCGGCGTCGTGCGCTCCCAGCGCGGCGTCAAGGGTGGCTACAGCCTCGCCCGCTCGGCCGAGACGATCACCGTGCTCGAACTCGTCGAGATCCTCGACGGCCCGATCGGTCGCGATGCCAGCGGGATCTTCTTCACCGCCGCGCAGGCGGCCGGGGCGGTCCTGTCTGAGGCGACGGTGGCCAGCATCGCCGAGCAGGAGATCGCTGCGGCCAGTGCCCCGATGTATCACATCTAGCGCCCGCTAGCATCGCGGCATGCCGTTTCGGCGCGTGTCTCTCCTCCTGATCGTCCTGCTGGTGACGCTCGCGGGCTTCGGCGCCCAGGCACTCGCCCGCCGCGGCGTCAGCGGGACCGAGAAGCGGACGATCATGACCGCGGCCGGCGTCAAGACCCAGGCGCCGCTGAGCTGCTACCGGGTCTACGTTTCGACCGTGGGTTCTAGGTGGGCGGTCACGACCTACGGCGGCTCGTCCACCAAGCCGTGCATCGCCTACGCCGCTGACGGCGTCAGCGTCACCCACCTGGTCCACGGCCGCTGGCGGTTCCTCACCGCCGGCAGCGCATTCAACTGCCCGATTCCGGGTCACATCCCCGCTGGGGTTCGGCGCGACCTGCGGTTGTTCTGCCACCGGGGCTGAGCGCACCCGACCGGCGCACGCGACGCTCCCTTTAAGGTGTGAGCCGTGAGTTCTGTGCCCACCAACGTCGCCGAGCTCGTCGGCCGCACGCCGATGATCAAGCTCTGCCGGATCACCGACGGGCTGGACGTCGAGCTGTTCGCCAAGCTCGAGGCGCTGAACCCCGGCGGCAGCGTCAAGGACCGCATCGGGGTGGCGATGATCGAGGCGGCCGAGCGCGAGGGCCGCATCGAACCGGGCCGGACGACGATCGTCGAGGCCACAAGCGGCAACACCGGCATCGCCCTGGCCTTCGTGTGCGCGGCGCGTGGTTATGAGCTGATCCTGACCCTGCCCCAGGGCATGAGCCGCGAACGAGAGGGTCTGCTGCGCCTCTACGGAGCGGAGGTCCGGGTCACCGAGTCGCTCGGAGGCATGACCGAGGCCGTTGACGCCGCCCGAGCGCTGGCGGTCCGCGATGACGTATTCCTGCCGGACCAGTTCTCCAACCCGGCAAACCCGGAGATCCATCGCCGCACGACCGGGCCGGAGCTGTGGGAGGCGCTGGAGGGCCGCGTGGACGTGTTCGTGGCCGGTGTCGGGACCGGCGGAACCGTGACCGGGGTCGGGGAGGCGCTCAAGCAGCGCAACCCGCGCTGTCACGTGGTCGCCGTCGAGCCGCTCAGCTCGGCGGTCCTCTCCGGCGCCCCCCCGGGTCCCCACAAGATCCAGGGCATCGGGGCGGGCTTCGTACCCGCCGTCCTCAATCGAGAGATTCTCGACGAGGTGATCGCGATCGGGGACGACGACGCGATCCAGATGGCCCGCCGGCTGGCGCGACGCGAGGGGGTGCTGGCGGGGATGTCGTGCGGAGCGGCGGTATGCGCCGCGTTGCAGGTGGCCGCGCGACCGGAGTTCCGCGGGGCCCGGATCGCCACCATCCTCCCGGACTCGGGCGAACGCTACGTCTCGAGCCCGTTCTTCGCGCCCGAGCGCTGACCCGCCTCCCGGCCAGCTCCGGGCGATGGCCTCGCTACGCTCAATCGGTGCTCGGGCTTTCGCTGATCGCGCGCGCCACCGTCGAGGTTCGGCGCGACGTCGCCGCTGCGCGCAGCCGCGATCCCGCCGCGCGCGATGTCGGTGCCTTGGAGGTGC
>JALYTU010000007.1:0-336 GCA_030854125.1 Actinomycetota bacterium
CGTTCGCCCCATACCTGATCATCATCGCGGTGCTGGGCGTGGCCAGCCTTCATGCCGTGACCCTGCAGCTGGACAAGGCGACAAACCTGGTCGCGTGGCCGGGCCTGCACGTGCTCAACGCGAAGGGCAAGCCGCCGTCGAGCGAGATCTTCAAGCTCAACTGGCTGACCGCCGCGGGCAACCAGCTGTTCGTGTGCGCGCTGTTGACAGTGGCTGCGCTGGGCATCGCCCCGCGGCGAGCGCTGAGCATCTTTGCCACCACGGTCACACAGTTGAAGTGGGCAATCCTCACCGTCTGCTCGGTGCTCGCGCTCGCCTATGTGATGAACCTATCGG
>JALYTU010000007.1:346-18019 GCA_030854125.1 Actinomycetota bacterium
CGTTCCTGTCGCCGATCGTCGGCTGGTTCGGCACCGCGGTCACCGGCTCAGACACCTCGGCGAACTCGCTGTTCGGGGGTCTGCAGGTGGCTGCCGCCCACCAGTCGCACCTGTCGCCCAC
This sequence comes from Actinomycetota bacterium, assembly GCA_030854125.1. GTDB lineage: Bacteria > Actinomycetota > Thermoleophilia > Solirubrobacterales > Solirubrobacteraceae > Palsa-465. Next base: position 468 of record JALYTU010000007.1, read on the forward strand.
CCTGCTGGCCGGGGCCAATAGCTCCGGGGGGGTGATGGGCAAGATGATCTCGCCCCAGAACCTGGCGATCGGAGCGGCCGCGGTCGGACTGACCGGGCACGAGGGCGACATCTTCCGCAAGGTGATCGGCTGGAGCGTTGTGTTCGTCCTGATCATGGCGGTATTCGTGTTCCTTCAGTCCACGAGCGTGCTGTCGTGGATGGTGCCCTAACGAATTAGACCAGCGATCAACACCAGTGCAGTCATCCCCGCTAAGCGGCAATCACTACCAAAGGAGCATGAAATGACCGAGAGTGTCTACCGAGTAACTGAGCTGGTCGGTGTCAGCAGCGAATCGTGGGAGACCGCCGCCCGCAACGCCATCGAGACCGCATCCAAGAGTCTGCGCAACCTGCGGATCGCCGAGGCGCACCGCTTCGACGTCACGATCGAGGACGGCAAGGTCGTCAACTACCGCGTGCGCCTGAACGTGTCGTTCAAGTACGAGCCCGGAGAGTGATGATGAACGGGCGCTCGGCCTCAGAGAGAAGGTCGACATGACCGGACTGAAGCGGGACCTCACCCCGCTGCCGGATCTGCTGCACGGGCACTCCACCGCAGGCCCCGTGCGAGAGCGCCGTCCGGTCTACGTCGATCTGCTGCCGCCGTGCAACGTGGGCTGCCCCGCCGGAGAGAACATCCAGGGCTGGCTCGCTCATGTTCAGGCGGGTGAGCATGAGTTGGCGTGGCGCGCGCTCACGGCCGACAACCCGTTCGCGGCGATTCACGGGCGCGTGTGTTACCACCCGTGCGAGAGCGTCTGCAACCGCGCCAACCTCGACAGCGCGGTTTCGATCCATTCAGTCGAGCGGTTCCTGGGAGATCTGGCGCTGGAGCGGGGCTGGCGGTTCGATCGACCCCAGGTGAGCAGTGGCAAGCGGGTGCTGGTGATCGGTGCGGGCCCGAGCGGGCTCTCGGCGGCATATCACCTTGCCCGGCGCGGTCACCAGGTCGAGATCCGCGATGCCGGCGCCGAGCCTGGTGGGATGATGCGCTACGGCATTCCGGCCTACCGGATGCCCCGCGACGTGCTGACCGGGGAGCTCGACCGGATCGCCGCGATCGGTGTGCGGTTTACACAAGACCACGTCGTCATCGACCTTGACGCCGAGCGCCGTGAGGGTGGCTTCGACGCCGCATTCGTGGCGGTCGGCGCGCACTTGGCCAAGCGGGTCGAGATCCCCGCCATGGATGCGGGACCGATCGTGGACGCGGTGTCGTTCCTCCGCGATGTCGCCTCAGGCGAACGGCCGGTCATCGGGCGGCGGGTCGCCGTCTACGGAGGCGGCAACACGGCGATGGACGCCGCGCGGACCGCGCGGCGTCTCGGTGCGGAGGACACGTTGGTGGTCTACCGGCGCACGCGAGACCAGATGCCGGCCCACGAGGAGGAGGCGCAAGACGCGGAACGCGAGGGGATACGGATCAACTGGCTACGGACGATCAAGGACTTCGAGGGCCCTGAGCTGAACGTCGAGGTGATGGAGCTTGACGATTCCGGTTACCCGCAGCCGACGGGACGGTTCGAGACGCTCGCCGCCGACACGGTGATCATGGCGCTCGGCCAGGAAACCGATACCGCGTTCCTGCGCGCCGTACCCGGCGTGCAATTCGACCAAGACGGCACGGTACAGGTGTCAAAGACGATGATGACCGGATCCCCGGGGGTGTTCGCCGGCGGAGATATGGTGCCGAGCGAGCGCACGGTGACGATCGGAGTGGGACACGGCAAGCGGGCCGCGCGGGAGATCGACGCCTGGCTGCAGAGCTCTGAGGCCGCGCGGGCCCCCAAGCACCCGGTGGCTACCTTCGAGAAGCTCAATCTGTGGTACTTCGGCGATGCCGACCGACGCCGGCAGCCCGAGCTTGACGCGTCGGGCCGGGTGGCCAACTTCAATGAGATCGTGGGTGGCCTCTCGACGATCGAGGCGACGTTCGAGTCGCACCGCTGTCTCTCGTGCGGCAACTGCTGCGAGTGCGATGGCTGCCTCGGAGCCTGCCCTGAGGACGCGGTGATCAAGCTCGGCAGGGGCTTCGGTTACGAGTTTGACTACGACCGCTGCACGGGCTGCGGGGCGTGCTACGAGCAGTGTCCGGTTCATTCGATCGACATGTTCCCGGAGCCGAGCTGATGCGCTCGACAGTCGACGGAAACGGCGCGGCGATCTCGATCGCCTATCGGACCAACGAGGTCTGCTGCATCTACCCCATCACCCCCTCCTCGCCAATGGCCGAGCAGGCGGACGAGTGGTCAAGCCACGGCCGGACCAATGTGTGGGGGACGGTACCGGCGGTGATGGAGATGCAGAGCGAGGGCGGGGCGGCCGGCGCGCTGCACGGCGCACTTCAGGGCGGCGCCCTGGCGACGACGTTCACCTCCTCCCAAGGCCTGCTGCTGATGATCCCCAACATGTACAAGATCGCTGGTGAGCTCACCTCCGCCGTGATCCACGTGGCCGCTCGTTCGCTGGCCACACAGGGGCTGTCGATCTTCGGCGATCACTCCGACGTGATGGCGGTGCGCCAGACCGGGTTCGCGCTGCTGGCGTCGGCGTCGGTGCAGGAAGCCCACGATCTCGCCCTTATCGCCCAGGCCGCCACGCTTCAGACCAGGGTCCCGTTCGTGCATTTCTTCGACGGCTTTCGCACCTCGCATGAGCTGAACACGATCGAGCTCCTCTCCGACGAGGATGTGCGAGCGCTCGTCCCCGAAGAACTCATCCGAGCGCACCGGCGGCGGGGGTTGTCCTCCGAGCACCCGTTTATCCGCGGCACCGCCCAGAACCCGGATGTTTACTTCCAGGCCCGGGAGACCGTCAACCCGTTCTACGCTCGGATCCCGGGAGTGGTGCAGGAGGCGATGGACAGGCTCGGCGAGCGCACCGGTCGCCACTACGGCCTCGTCGATTACAGCGGGCATCCGGAAGCCGACCGCGTGCTCGTGGTGATGGGCTCCGGCGGGGAGACAGCGCGTGAGACCGTGGCCTTCCTGCAGGCGAAGGGCGAGCGCGTCGGCGTGGTCCAGCTGCGGCTCTACCGGCCCTTCCCTGCCCAGGCCCTTGCGCAGGCCCTTCCCGCCAGTGTCAGAAAAGTTGCCGTGCTTGACCGAACCAAGGAGCCCGGCTCGCTCGGCGAGCCCCTGTTCCTCGATGTGCTCACGGCCCTCAGCGAGTCACACGCCGACGGCGAGCGTGCGGTGATGCCGAGCGTCATCGGCGGCCGCTATGGCCTCTCCTCGAAGGAGTTCACCCCCGGGATGGTTGCCGGGGTGTTCGAGGAACTGGGCCGCGAAAGACCCAAGCGGCGGTTCACCATCGGGATCAATGACGACGTCTCGAACACGAGCCTGGCCTATGACGCGTCGGTGGATATCGAGTCTGCCGCCACCGTTCGCGCTGTGTTCTTCGGCCTGGGGGCTGACGGCACGGTCGGCGCGAACAAGAACACGATCAAGATTCTGGGTTCCGAGGAGACTCTGAACGCTCAGGGCTACTTCGTGTACGACTCCAAGAAGTCCGGCTCGGAGACCGTCTCGCACCTGCGCTTCGGGCCCGGGCAGATCCGGGCGCCGTATCTGATCTCGCAGGCAAGCTTTGTCGGCTGTCATCAGTTCGGGTTGCTCGAACGCGCCGAGGTGCTCGGTCGAGCGGCAATCGGGGCGACCCTGCTGCTCAACTGCCGCCATCCGCCAGACAAGGTCTGGGACACGCTTGCCCGTCCGGTTCAGGAGCAGATCCTCGCCAAGCAGATCAAGCTCTACGTGATCGACGCGGGCCAGATCGCCCGCGATGCTGGTCTCGCCGGGCGGACCAATACCGTCCTGCAGACCTGCTTCTTCGCGATCTCCGGCGTGCTCGAGCGTGACGACGCGATCGAGCGGATCAAGGCCTCGATCACCAAGACCTACGGGAAGCGAGGCGCCGAGGTCGTCAAGCGCAACCAGACTGCGGTCGATCGCTCCCTGGAACATCTTCACCGGGTCCAGCTGCCTGACGCGGTGAGCGCCGAGCGTGAGCCAGAGCCGGCCGTGCCGGGACACGCGCCGTTGTTCGTCCGTACCGTGACGGCGGCGATGATGGCCGGCCGGGGGGATGAGCTGCCGGTCAGCGCCCTCCCCGTGGACGGCACCTACCCGAGCGGCACGACGCAATACGAGAAGCGCAACATCTCCGAGCTGGTGGCCTCGTGGGATTCGGAGTCGTGCATCCAGTGCGGCAACTGCAGCTTCGTCTGCCCGCACAGCGTGATCCGCTCCCGGGAGTACCAGCACTCATGCCTGGACGGCGCGCCCGAGGGCTTCCGCTCAGCCCCGCTCACCGCTCCCGGCCTCCCGGATACTCGTTACACGCTGCAGGTGTACCTCGAGGACTGCACCGGATGTGGGCTGTGCGTCGAGGCGTGTCCGGTGTCGGTTCCCGGTGACTCGGCCGGGGGCGATCCGCTTCACCGGGCGATCAACCTTGCAGCGCGCGAACCGCTGATTCCGGTGGAGCGTGAGAACATCGCGTTCTTCGAGCAGCTGCCGGCCACCGACCGCTCGCGGGTGGACTTCGGGACGGTTCGCGGAGCACAGTTCCTGGAGCCATTGTTCGAGTTTTCCGGTGCGTGTGCCGGCTGCGGCGAGACTCCATACCTAAAGCTCGTCTCGCAGTTGTTCGGCGACCGGCTGACGATCGCCAACGCCACCGGTTGCTCCTCGATCTACGGCGGGAATCTGCCGACGACGCCATGGACCGTGGACGCCGACGGGCACGGCCCGGCCTGGTCGAACTCGCTGTTCGAGGACAACGCGGAATTCGGGCTCGGCCTGAGGCTGGCCGCCGATCGCCACACCGACATGGCTCGGCGCCGGCTCTCCGAACTGCGCGAGCTAATCGGAGCGGACCTGGTGGACGCGATCCTCGATGCGCCTCAGTTGCGCGAGTCCGAGCTGCGCGCGCAGCGCCAGCGACTGAGCGAGCTGCACCGGCGCCTCGACGAATGCGACGAATCCGTCGTCGCCGACCTGCGCAGCGTCGACGACTACCTGCTCCGGCGTGCCGTGTGGATCGTCGGGGGCGACGGATGGGCCTACGACATCGGCTCCGGTGGTCTGGATCACGTGCTGGCCAGCGGACACAACGTCAACGTGCTCGTGCTCGACACCGAGATGTACTCGAACACCGGCGGGCAGATGTCGAAGGCGACGCCGCTCGGCGCGGTGGCGAAGTTCGCCTCCGCGGGCAAGACGATGCCGACCAAGGACCTCGCCCTGCAGGCAATCGCCTACGCCAACGTGTACGTGGCCCGGGTCGCGATGGGCGCCGATCCCCAGCAGACGCTGAGCGCGTTCCGTGAGGCCGAGGCCTACGACGGTCCGTCGCTGGTGATTGCCTACAGCCACTGCATCGGGCAGGGGATCGTGATGCGCGAGGGCCTGCAGCAGCAGTACAACGCAGTGGCCAGTGGCCACTGGCCACTGATTCGCTACGACCCGATGGTGCGAGCGGCCAATGGCAACCCGTTCCTGCTGGACTCCCCGAGGCCAAGAATCCAGCTCAGTGAGTACCGCAAGGGAGAGCTGCGCTTCCGGGCGCTGAGCAACTCCGATCCGGCCGAGGCCGAGCGCCTGAACGACCTCGCCCAACAGACGGTCCAGCAACGCTGGCAGGTCTACGAGGACATGGCGGCCCGCAGCGCCGGGGACTTCCCCACCGACGCTCGAAAGGACCACAATGGAACTGGCCACTGACTACATGGGGCTGCAACTACGCAACCCGCTCGTAGCGTCGGCATCCCCGCTCTCCCATACGGTGGACGGCGTACGGCGACTCGCGGATGCCGGGGTGGGCGCCGTCGTGCTCCACTCGCTGTTCGAGGAGCAGCTCGCCGAGGAAGCCGAGCTGAACGCCCGGCTGGCGGACGCCGGCACCGACAGCTTTGCCGAGTCGCTGTCCTATTTTCCATCCGTTGCGGAGGCCGAGACAGGGCCGGGCCCCCATCTGAATCTGGTGCAGCGGGCCGCCGCGGCAGTCGACGTTCCGGTGATCGCGAGCCTCAACGGCGTGACACCCGGCGGGTGGACTGACTACGCCCGCGCGATGCAGGATGCCGGTGCTGCCGCGATCGAGCTCAACATCTACTACCTGCCGGGAGATCCGCAGCTCCCCGGCCGTGACGTCGAAGCGCGCTACGTCGAGGTCCTGCAGCGTGTCAAGGGCGCTGTCACGGTGCCAGTGGCGGTCAAGCTCGGTCCCTACTTCAGCTCCACCGGCGAGATGGCGCTGCGGCTGGACGAGGCCGGCGCCGACGGCTTGGTGTTGTTCAACCGCTTCCTACAGCCCGAGGTCGACTCCGAAGCGCTCGCCGTCGTGCCCTCCGTGGCGCTCTCGAGGCCGGCCGAGGCCGGGTTGCCCCGCACGTGGATCTCCCTGCTCCACGGTCGGGTGCAGGCCGCCCTCGCGGCCACCACCGGTGTGGAGGAAGCTGCCGACGTGGCCAAGTATCTGCTCGCGGGGGCGGACGTGGTGATGAGCGCCTCGGCGCTGCTGCGCCACGGACCGGAGTACGCCACCGTGCTACTCGACGGGCTGTCGAGCTGGATGCAGCGCAAGAGCTTTAAGTCCGTCAACGAGTTGCGCGGCATGCTCGCCGTGCCCTTCGACGCCGACGCGGCGGCCTACGAGCGCACCGGATACGTCACCGCGATGCGGGCGGCCAACATGCGCGCCTACAGCGCCTGGTGAAGGCTCAAATGAAGGTCTCCCTGTTCATCACCTGCTTCAACGACACCCTGTTTCCGCAAACGGGACAGGCGGTGGTGACGCTGCTCGAGCGGCTGGGATGCGAGGTCGATTTTCCGCTGGCCCAGACCTGCTGCGGCCAGATGCACACCAACACCGGCTACGAGGAGCAGGGGCGCACGTTGACGCGGCGCTTCGAGCGCGTGTTCGCCGGCGCCGACGTGGTGGTCTCACCATCCGCGTCGTGCGTGGCCCACCTCCGCGCGAACGGCGCTGGACTCGACGGGCGGCTGACCGAGCTGACGGAATTCCTCGTGGATCGACTCGGGGTGCTGGACGTGGGGGCCACGTTTCCGCACCGGGTCACGCTGCACCCGACTTGTCACTCGGTCCGATTGATGGATATTGGAGATCGGCCGCAGCGTCTGCTCGAGCAGGTCCGCGGAATTGACCTGATCGAGATGGGCAATGCCGACGAATGCTGCGGCTTCGGGGGGACGTTCTCGGTCAAGAACGCAGATACCTCGATGGCGATGCTCTCGGACAAGCTCTGCGACGTGCACAACACCGGCGCCGAGATCTGCACCGCGGCCGATAACTCATGTCTGCTGCACATCGGCGGGGCGCTGCGCCGGCAGCATGCCGGGGTCCGGGTCATGCATCTGGCCGAGATTCTGGCGGCGACATGAGCGCCGCAGGGTTTCCCGCCTCCGCGCGCGTGGCGCTGGCCGACTCGCAACTGCGCCGCAATGTCGGCAAAGCCACGCACACCATCCGCGAGCGCCGAGCCTCGCGGGTCGCCGAGGTGCCCGATTGGCCGCAGCTCCGGGACGCCGGCGCGGCGATCAAGGCTCGGGTGATGGCGACACTACCGGACCAGCTGGAGCGGCTGGAGGCGTCGGTCACTCGAGCAGGTGGCCACGTGCATTGGGCGATCGACGCGGCTGAGTGCAACGCGATCGTGAGCGAAATCGCCCGCGGGCACGGAGCCAAGCAGGTGATCAAGGTCAAGTCGCTGGCGACCGACGAGATCGGCATGAATGATGCGTTGGCCAGGGATGGCGTGGAGGCGATCGAGACTGACCTGGCCGAGCTGATCAACCAGCTCGGACATGACACGTCCTCGCACATTCTGGTGCCGGCCATCCACCGCAACCGGGCCGAGATCAAGCTGCTGTTTGAGCACACGATCGCGCGGGGCGAGGACCTGGGCTGGGATATCACGGCGATCGCCGAGGCCGCCCGTAGGCACCTCCGCGAAAAGTTCCTTTCCGTACCGGTAGCGACCTCGGGAGCGAACTTCGCGGTGGCGGAAACCGGCACCATCGGTGTGGTCGAATCCGAGGGCAATGGACGCATGTGCCTCACGCTCCCGAAGGTTCTGGTCACTGTGATGGGCATCGAGAAGGTGTTGCCCGAGTGGCGCGACCTCGAGGTGTTCATGCAGTTGCTGCCGCGCTCCTCCACCGGCGAGCGGATGAACCCTTACACGTCGCTGTGGACGGGCGTCCACGCTGGCGACGGCCCAGAGGAGTTTCATCTCGTGCTCCTCGACAACGGCCGCACCGACGTGTTGAGAGACGACTTGGGACGCCAAGCGCTGCACTGCATCCGCTGCTCGGCGTGCCTGAATTCGTGTCCGGTCTACTCGCGCACCGGCGGCCATGCCTACGAGTCGGTCTATCCCGGCCCGATCGGCGCGATCCTGACGCCGCAGTTACGCGGCATTCATGAGGCCCCAACCCTGCCCTTCGCCTCGTCGCTGTGCGGGGCCTGCAAAGAGGTCTGCCCGGTCAAGATCGACATTCCCTCCGTCCTGCTTCATCTCCGCGGGCGTGTTGTGCGCGAGCACAAGAGCCGGGTGTCGCCCGAGCGGGTGGCGATGGAGACGGTCGCCCGAGTGTTCGGTTCCCAGAAGCGCTACGAGCAGGCCCAGAAACTCGCCCGTCTCGGTAAGGGCCCGATCGTCAAGGCCGCCCTTCCAGGCTGGTCCGCGATGCGCGGTCTCCCGGAGATACCCGCCCAGAACTTTCGCGATTGGTGGCGCGCGCGTGAGCCAGGCCCCAGCCGCGGCGATGAGATGGCACCGTGAGCGGCTCGCGGGAGGCCGTGCTGACCCGGGTAAGGGCGGCAATCGGACCGCAGCCGGAGGTTCCCGAGGTCCCGCGCGCGTACCGCCAGGCGGGTGCCGACGGATCCGGCGGCGACCCCGCCACGACTGACCTCTTTTGTGAGCGCGTTGCGGATTATCAGGCGACGGTGATCCGAGTGAGCGCGGACGAGCTGCTCGACGCACTGACTTCCGCTTGCCGACAGCGGAACGCCGAGCGTCTCGCAGTTTCGGCCGAGTTCCCGGCAGCAACGCTGACCGACGTAGAGCTCGTGCGGGACGACCCTCCGCTCTCCCCTCGCCAGCTGGATGAACTCGACGGAGTCCTGTCCGGCTGTGCTCTCGCGATCGCCGAGACCGGCACGATCGTGCTCGACGGAGCCGGTGTCTCGGGACGACGCGCCCTCACCCTCGTACCCGATTATCACCTTTGCGTTGTCAGAGCGAAAGACATCGTGCCGTCCGTCCCTGACGGAGTGAAAGCGCTGGGCGCAGTTGCCGCTGACGGGCGGCCGATCACCCTGATCTCTGGGCCCTCGGCCACTGTGGACATCGAGCTTGTCCGAGTCAACGGCGTCCACGGCCCCCGGACCCTCGATGTGTTCGTAGTTGAATGAGAGGTTAATCGTCAGCCAGCCCATTTTCGTGTTACAGTAGGGAGTGGAGTTGCCCGGCCTTTTTAGGCAATTCTTGTGGGAGATTGTCACTCACTTAACTGTGGGTTGAACGGTCGTTTTCTCTACGGCCTGACGTGATCGTCTGCCCGCGCATCTCCTGTCCTTTGCACCTGTGTAAATGTGACAGTCGCGCCAACAAGCCGCACGTCCAAATGATGGAAGGAACGACCATGCCCGCTGATACCGGTTACCAGGAAGCTCGAGCGATCTCCGAGGCCGCACGTGAGAAGGATTGGAAGCTGCCCAGCTTTGGCAAGAGCCTCTATCTCGGCCACTTCCAGCCCGAACTGATCTCCCCGCAGCCGGATATGCCGGCCGACGCTGTCGAGAAGGGCGAGCGGTTTTTGGCAGCGCTCGGCGCGTTCTTGGAGGGTGAGGTCGATCCGCAGGCGATCGAGCGCGACGACAAGATCTCCGATGAGGTGATCGCCGGGTTCAAGGATCTTGGCGCCTTGGGGATGAAGGTGCCGGAGCAGTACGGCGGTCTCGGGCTGTCGCAGGTCTATTACAACCGCGCGTTGATGCTGATTGGGACCTGTCACTCCAGCCTGTCGACGCTGCTGTCGGCGCATCAGTCGATCGGGCTGGCGCAGCCGCTGTTGCTGTTCGGCTCGGAGGAGCAGAAGCGGGAGTGGCTGCCGAAAGTGTGCAGCACGCACCTGTCCGCGTTCGCGCTGACCGAACCCGGTGTCGGGTCCGACCCTGCCAGGGTGACAACCACCGCGACCCCGACCGAGGACGGCAACGGCTACCTCTTGAACGGTCGTAAGCTGTGGACGACCAACGGGACCGTGGCCGACGTGCTCGTCGTGCTCGCCAAGGTGCCTCGCAGCGAGGGTCGTAAGGGCGGCATCACGGCGTTCATCGTCCCGAGCACGACCGAGGGCGTCGTCGTCGAGCATCGCATCGAGTTCATGGGCCTGCGCGGCATCGAGAACTCTCAGACCCGGTACACCGACGCCTACGTGCCAGCCGAGAACGTGATCGGCCGCGAGGGCCTCGGGCTCAAGATCGCGCTGGCCACTCTCAACACTGGCCGCCTGGCAATCCCGGCGATCTGCGTCGGAGTTGGCAAGTGGGCGACCAAGGTGGCACGCGAATTCGCCAGCCAGCGCGTTCAGTGGGGCAAGCCGATCGGCGAGCACGACGAGGTGGCGCAGCGGATCGCGTTCATCGCTGCGACCGCTTTCGGCCTCGAAGCAATGGTCGACGTGGCCAGCCGGCTGGCGGACGAGAAGCGCAACGACGTGCGCATCGAGGCCGCGCTCGCCAAGCTCTACGGGTCCGAGATGGGCTGGCGCGTCATCGACGAGCTCATGCAGGTGTGCGGCGGCCGCGGTTATGAGACCGCCGAGTCTCTTCAGGCCCGCGGCCTGCGGGGAGTGCCGATCGAGCAGGTCATGCGTGACATGCGCGTGAACCGGATCTTTGAAGGCTCGACCGAGATCATGCACCTGATCATCGCCCGTGAGGCGATGGACCAGCACCTGCACGTGGCCGGGGACCTGCTGGAGCCCGACCTACCCCTCGAGCAGAAAGCCAAGGCGCTCGGCAAGGCCGGGGCGTTCTACGCGACCTGGTATCCCCGACTCGCCGTTGGTCGCGGCCAGGCGCCGCAGTCATATGGCGAGTTCGGCGAGCTGGCCGGGCACATGCGGTTCGTGGAGCGCGCCAGTCGCAAGCTCGCCCGTTCCACGTTCTACGGCATGGCACGCTGGCAAGCAGACACCGAGAGCCACGGAGCCTTCCTCGGCCGGATCGTCGACATCGGAGCCGAGCTGTTCGCCATCTCCGCGACGGTCGTCTATGCCCACACGGCGATGCGGGAGCACCCTGAGCGAGCGGGCGAGACCCGGGAGCTGGCCGAGGCCTTCTGCGGCCAGGCGGAGCTGCGCGCGGAGCGCTTGTTCTACGACCTGTGGAGCAACGCCGATGGCGCCAACCACCGCCTGGCCATGAATATCCTCAGTGGCCGCCACACCTGGCTGGAGGAGGGCATTATCGACCCGTCCGCCGGCGATGGCCCGATGGTCCCGCCGGCCAACACCGACCTCGGGATTCCGGTTGCGCTCGCCGCGGGCGCGGCCGGCTCCTGAGCGCCAGCGACCGTCAGTGAGTTATGAGCTGTCCGTGGGAGGTGAGTCGTGTCTAGGCCAGTGACTTCGTTGGGGGTCGTTGGCGGTGGGTTCATGGGTGCCGGCATCGCCGAGGCGGCCGCGGTGTCCGGAATTCCCGTCGTGCTCCGAGAACTGCCGGATTGCCTGGACGCCACCCGCCGGCGGCTTGACAAATCCCTGAATCGCGCGCACGAGCGTGGCAAGCTGAGCACCGTCGAACGGGACGCGGCGCTGGCCCGCGTGACCGTGACCAGCGAGCTCTCAGACGTGGCGGACGCCGAGATCGTGATCGAAGCGCTCCCCGAGGACGCCGAGCTCAAGATCTCGATCATGAAGGAGCTCGGCGGAATCGTCGGCGACGACGCGGTCATCGCCTCGAACACGTCCTCGATTCCGATCGCGCACCTGGCCAGTGCGGTGCACAACGCCAACCGCGTGGTCGGGCTGCACTTCTTCTCCCCGGTACCGGTGATGGCCTTGGTGGAGGTCGTTCGCGCCCTCGACACGAGCGACGAGACGATCGACACGGCGCACACCTTCGTCGAACAACTCGGCAAGCGAGCCATCGAGACACAGGATCGGTCCGGGTTCATCGTCAACTTCTTGCTGATTCCGTATCTGATGGCGGCAGTCCGCATGTACGCGGACGATTTCGCCACTCGGGAGGACATCGACGAAGGGATGAAGCTCGGCGCTGGCCACCCCATGGGTCCTTTGGCCCTGTGCGACTTCATCGGCCTTGACGTCCTTCAAGCGGTCTGCGATTCGCTGTATGAGGAGTTCAAACGCGACGAGTACGCGCCGCCACCCTTGATGAAGCGCATGATCGCCGCTGGGCGCCTGGGCCGAAAGTCCGGCCGGGGCTTCTACGAGTACCCGGCATGAGTAACACGTCGATGAACGGTGGCGATCACTGGATGGCGCTCGAGGGTGGCGCAGACGGATCCGGAGACGATGGCTCGTGCGCGAGCCGTTTTGCGGGCATCGGGGCTTCGCTGCCTGAGCGCCGGCTGAGCAGCGACGAGCTGATGGCGAGCACCGAGTATTCGACCGGCATCGACCTCGAGCGGCTGACGGGCGTGCGCGAGCGCCGCATCGCCGGCGACGGCGAGGACTCCTACACGCTCGCGCTCGCCGCGGCTCGTGATGCCTTGGCCCACGCCGACTGCACCGCGGAGGACCTCGACGTGCTGATCGTGTCGAGCATCACCCATTACGTGGGCGGACTTCGGATGCAACTGGATCCGCCGCTGAGCGTGTCACTGAAGGAAGCCCTCGGTGCACGACAGGCGATGAGCTTTGACATTTCGAACGCCTGTGCAGGAATGATGACCGGGGTCTTTTTGCTCAACGACATGATCCGGCAGGGCCGGATCCGACGTGGAATGGTGGTCAGCGGCGAGTACATCTCACAGCTGGGCGTCAACGCCGCGCGCGAGATCCGAACGATGATGGACGACCAGCTGGCCTCGCTGACGCTCGGCGACGCCGGAGCCGCGGCGATCCTCGAGCGCGCGCCCCAGGGCGCTCCCGGAATCGAGGTGGCTGGTTTCACGACACTGGCCGAACACAGCCGTCTGTGTCTGGCCTTTCCGGCGAAGATCGGGCGCGGGGCGTCCATGTACAGCGATGCCCGGACACTTCAGGAGGTCGGCATCGCGGACACCGTGCCGATGCTGCGCGAGGCGCTTAACCAAGCTGGGCTCGAGTTCGACGAGATCGACTACTTCATCCCTCACCAGACTTCTGCCCGGGCGATAACCAAAGGCGTCAAGGAGTTCTCCGAGGTCATGGGCAGCGCTCCCAAGCACGTGGTTGTGACCGTTAACGAGTTCGGCAACACATCGTCGACGACGCATTTCGTCGCCTTGTGGAAGTACCTGAGGGAGGGCCGGTTTCTCAAGGAGGACAGAGTCCTGCTCCTCTCGATCGCTTCAGGGCTCGAGGTGGGGATCGTGATCTTCAAGGTCGATCAACTGGTGGAGCGCTATGGGCACGATCATTGAGGCAAGCGCCGTCGCCACCGCGGCCGCGCACCAACGGTCGCTGAGTCCCGGAGCGCTCGAGCTTGCCGATGCCGCGGCTCGCTCCTGCTTGGAGAGTGCGCATCGAAGCTCCGAAGAGCTCGACGTGCTGATCAACGCGGGCATTTTCCACGACAAGATCCTCAGCGAGCCGGCCTTCGCGTCGCTGATCCAAGAGGATCTGGGGGCCAACCTGAGTCCCCCGGCCGGCGCAGGCCGTGGGACCTTTTCGTTCGACGTCCTCAACGGGGCGTGTGGGATGTTGACGGGGATGAGCCTGATCGACGGCATGCTGTCGTCGGGCACGGTCGAGCTGGCCATGGTGGTCGCCAGCGATATGGACCCGGAGCCCGGGGTCTCTGAAGGGTTCAGCTTCCCGGGCGTCGGTGGTGCTCTTCTGCTCAGCGGCGACGACGCCCGTGCCGGCTTCACGGCATTTCGGTTCGCCACGTTTCCCGAATTCGCCGGGCTGTTTCACTCTTATGTGGACTGGCAGGAGGACGCGCCGGCGGGTCGGGCGCAGGACGGCCGGAACATCCTCACCGTCGAGATAGCCAAGTCCTACGTCACACACGCGCTCGATTGCGCCGAGCCGATCGTACGTGAACTTGCCGCCGGGCAAGCCCTCGACCTGGCTGAAGTGGACCTACTCGTGGCGACCGCGTCGGTCCCGGATTTCGCCGATCAACTGGCCGCGCGTCTCGGCGTGTCGGCTGAGCTGGTCGCGATCCTCCCCGAGGATCTCGCCGCCGCGCACACGGCGGCCCCCGCGGCTGCGCTGCAGGAGGTGGACCTGACCGCCGCGGGTACGACGCTCTTCGTCTCCGTCGGTGCGGGAATCACCGTCGCGACCGCGCTCTACCGCGGATGACCCGGCGTGCGCCGTCACCCACACTCGGGCGTGGCCGTCGCTCAGCTACGAGCGCTGCTGCCACCCACGCTCGGCACCGCACCACGCGTCGTGCCCGTACCGCCCCGGGAGCTTGGTCTGCTGGCGCGGATCGTGGCCAAGGTCTCCGGCCGGACAACGGGCAGCGGCCCGGCCAACCTATTCACCACGCTTGGCCAGCACCCGCGTCTGTTCCGCGCGTGGCTGCGATATTCGGCGCAGCTGATGCCGTTCGGCGTGCTGCCGCGGAGGGACACCGAGCTGGTGATCCTCCGGGTCGCCTGGCACTGTCGCTCTGCCTACGAGTGGCACCAGCACGTTCCGATCGCGCTCCGGGCCGGGCTCGCCCCGGGCGAAGTGGCGGGCGTAGCCGTCGACCGGCCCGCCGACGGTTGCACCGCGCGTCAGCAGGTGCTGCTCGCGGTGGTCGACGAACTGTTGGCCCGGCGCACACTCTCAGACTCCACGTGGCGCGCCGTTCAAGCGGCTCTGGACACGCGCGAGGTCATCGAACTGTGTCTGCTGGTCGGGAACTACCAAGGGCTGGCGTCCACCATCGGTGGGCTTGGCATCGAAATCGAAGCGAACGCGACCTGAGGAAGACATGTCCACACACGACCAACTAACCGCGCTCGACGCCACGTTCCTCGAGCTGGAGGAGATCGACGACGGCGCGCTGATGCACATCGGTGCAGCACTCCTGTTCGACCCGCTCCCCGGTCATCAAGCGCCGACGATCGAGCAGGTGCGCCGGCATCTGGACGAGCGGTTGGACCTCCTGCCGCGCTACCGCCAGAAGCTGGATGTCGCCCGCACCGGCGGCCTGTCCTGGCCCTCGTGGAAGCAAGATCGGCGTTTTGAGATCGAAGCCCACGTTCGCCATGCCTCGCTGCCGTCCCCGGGTGACGAGCCAGATTTCCTGGAGTGGATCTCCGACTTCTACTCCCACCGCCTGGATCGCAGTCGTCCGCTGTGGGAGATCGTGCTGCTGGACGGGCTGGCGAGCGGGCGCTGGGCGCTGGTCTACAAGACCCACCACTGCCTCGTCGACGGCGTCGGCTCGGTGGATCTCGTCGCTTTGCTGCTAGGCAGTGAGGTCGCGCCAGAGCCCTCAGCGACTCATTCCCGGAACGAGCTGACAGGCGCCGAGATCTGGCCGGGGTGGCTCCCGCATCCCCCCGCGCCAGTCGGCTACGTGGCGGGTGCGGGCCTGGCGGCCGGTCGCGCGGGGGCCCATGCGTTGATGCATCCGCGTGAGGCGCTGGAACAATCACGGGGCGTGATCGATCTGCTCGTCCGGGACGAGTTGATTGCGGCGCCCAGCTCGAGTCTGAACGTACCGATCGGCACCACCCGACGAATCGCGACCGTGCACGTCGAGCTGGGGCAGCTGCAGGAGGTGCGGTCGGCCCTGGGGGGGACGGTGAACGATGTCGTTCTGTGTGCGGCCGCCGGCGCGCTCCGTGAGCTGCTGCTCGCTCGCGGCGAGGTTCCGCCGCACCAGGGTCTGCGCGCGATGGTGCCGGTGAACATCCGTCGTGACCAGGAGGACCGGGAGCTCGGCAACAAGGTCTCCTCGCTGTTCGTCGAGCTGCCGGTGGCCGAGGCCGATCCGCTGCATCGCTACGAGCTGCTGGTCGCCGCGACGAAGAAGCGCAAGGCCGGCGGGCAGGCGCGGGCGGCCAGCCTGCTGACGGGACTGACGGAGCTGGCGCCCCCCATCCTCCACGCCAGTCTCGCTCGCTCATTGTTCGCTAAGCGGCTCTTCAACGTCACGATCACCAACGTCCCCGGCTCATCACTTCGCGTGGAAGGCTTCGGGGCCGAACTGGTGGACGTCGTGCCAATCGTGCCCCTCGCGTCCGAGCACACGCTCGGGATCGCCGTCGTCTCCTACGGCGGTGGGTTGACGTTCGGTCTCTACGCCGATCGCGCCACGACGCCCGACCTCGATGTGCTCAGGCGCGGTCTCATCGACTCACTGCGGGAGCTGACGGCGCTGGCGCAGGCGTCGGTCAGAGCCGCGTAGCCGGGCGACCGATGGCGACCATCAAGATCGAGCCCCCCGCAGGACAGCCAGCCGTGAAGCCCGAACGCCGGCCCCCCGGGGGTATCCAGGGCCTGATCGGCAAACGAGTCGCCACCGCTACCGAACACGCCCTCGAGGGTCCCAATCAGACTCTGCTGCTCGCTCAGAGGCCCGTCTGGGAGATCCTCTGTAAGTACTACTTCCGTCTCGAGACCTCGGGCTGGGACCGACTGCCCACGCAGACCTCGTTGCTGATCGGGGTGCATTCGGGTGGCGCCCTGACGATGGACGCGTGGACGTTCGTGTATGCCTGGTGGCGTCGGTTCGGCACCGAACGCGTGCTTCATCCGACGGCACACGATGTCCTCATGGCAGCGCCGGGCCTTGGCGACTACTTCCGCCAGGTAGGCGTGATTCCGGCGTCCCGCCGGGGTGTCAGCGCAGCCCTCAGCGCTGGGCGTGATGTGATCATCTGGCCGGGGGGCGACGTGGACGCGATGCGCAATTGGCGCCGGCGGGATGAGGCCGTCCTCGGTGGGCGCAAAGGGTTCGTGCGCCAGGCGATCCGCTCCGGTGTGCCGATCGTTCCCGTGGCCAGCGTCGGAGGCCACGACACCGCTTTCGTCCTCTCCGAAGGTCGCTGGATCGCCAACGGGCTGGACCGCGTCTCAGGGCTGAAGAAGAAGCTTCGCGGCACGCGGATGCCGATCGTGCTCGGCATCCCGTTCGGCCTGACGATCGAGACGGTGCCGACGCACCTCCCGCTGCCGGCGAAGATCCGTACCGAGTTGCTCGCCCCCATACACGTCGATCAGGACGTGGAGAGGGTGAACGATCAGGACTACGTTGACTCGGTCTATCGCGAGGTGCAATCCGCGCTCCAGGAGGGTATGGATCGGCTGGCCAGACAGCGCCGCTTTCCCATCTTCGGCTAGCTCCGGAAAA
>JALYTU010000261.1 GCA_030854125.1 Actinomycetota bacterium
GCAACTCGGGAAAGTGGACGGCCAGCTGCTGCGCCTGGATCAGGAGCGTCGCGAGTCCCGGGGCCGTCTGGAAGCCCAGCTCAAGAGCCTCAACGAGACCGGGGACCGGCTGCGGACCGAGACGGGCGCGCTGGTCACCGCGCTGCGCAAACCCAACGCGCGAGGGCAGTGGGGCCAGATGCAGCTGCGCAATGTCGTCGAGCTGGCCGGGATGGTCCGCCACTGTGACTTCACCGAACAGTCCTCGCTGGCCGGTGACGACACGACGCTGCGCCCGGACCTGATCGTCAACCTGCCCGGTGGCAAGCAGGTCGTGGTCGACGCCAAGGCGCCGTTGCAGGGCGTGCTCGACGCCTACCAGGCGCGCGACGAGGCCGAGCGCCAGGCGCACCTGCGTGACCACGCCCGTCTGCTGCGCAAGCACGTCAAGGCGCTCGCCGACAAGGCCTACTGGGCGGGACTGGACACGACCCCGGACTTCGTCGTCATGTTCCTGCCCGGGGAGCACCTCTACGGGGCCGCGCTGGAGGTCGATCCGACCCTGATCGAGGAGGCGATGGCCCGGCGTGTGCTGATCACGACGCCGACCACGCTGCTCGGACTGCTGCGCGCCGTCGGCTACGGCTGGCAGCAGGAGCGCGTGGCCGAATCGGCCCAGGCGATCTCGGACCTCGGCCGCGAGCTGCACGGCCGGCTCGTCAAGCTCTCGACGCTGGTGGCCACCCTCGGCACCCGTCTCAACAGCACCGTCAAGGCCTACAACGAGGCCGTCGGCTCCTACGAGTCGCGGGTCCTGCCGGCCGCGCGACGCTTCGCCGACCACGGCGCGGTCACCGAGGGGCGCGAGCTGCCCGAGCTCGAGCCGGTCAGCACCAGTGCCCGCAACCTCAGCGTCAACGAGCTCACCTTCGATCTCGACGTCGACGCCGTGCCCGCCCCCGAACGGGTCACCGCCCGCCGGCTTCGCGCGGCGGAGTGACCGAACCCGAGCCGCCGCGCTGATCCCACCAGCGCGCCAGGTCCCGGCGCTGGTGGGCGAGAGGATCGGCGCTCGGCTTGCGCCGCTGGATCTGATCCAGGGCGGCCTGGATCCCGATCCCGTCGAGGACCGCCACGGCTCCGGCGGCGACGGCCGCGGATCGCTGCCAGCCGGCCCGGCAGTGCAGATAGACCCGCTCGCCCGCGCGCAGCCAGGCGACGACCGTGTCCACGGCGTCCTGCAGCTGCTCGATGGGAAGGTTGCCGTAGTCGATCAGCGGCAGCCGCAGCTCGGCGATCCCGGCTGAGGCCAGCGCGATCTCGACCTCCGCACGCTGCCCGGGCCGGTACTCGGAGTCCTGCACCAGGTTCAGCAGCCGGGTGATCCGCAGGCGCGCCACCGCGCCCACGTCGCGCGCATCGAGCGGATAGGCGCCGATGATGAGGTCATCATGGACGTCGGCGAAGCCATAGGTCAGGAACCACTCAGACATGCGGGCCAATGATCGCGCCTGGCCGCACGCGACGCGGTGCGACGGCGGCCGCAGCGTTACTAAGCTCGAGGACCATGGCCATCCTGACCGACAGCTTCGATCTCGGCGGCCTAGGAATGGGCTCGGGCGAAGGGCGGCGCCTGGCGCTTGCGGTCAGCCTGGATCGGTTCGAGCTCGGCGGCGAGAGCTATGCGGTGACGCCGTCTCAGATCCCGGTGACGCTTGAGATCTCGCGCACCACGCAAAGCGGCTACGCCCTGCGGCTGCGCTTTGCGGCGGGCCTGGCGGGACCCTGCATGCGCTGCCTGACCGACGCGTCGCCGGGTTACATCGTGGACGCGTGGGAGATCTCTCAGCCCTCCTCGGGGGACGAATTCGAATCACCCTATCTGGTGGACGGGGCGCTCGAGCTGCGCACGTGGGCGCATGACGCGCTCGCACTCGTGCTGGGTGCCCAGATCCTCTGCCGGCCCGACTGCCCCGGGCTGTGTCCGGAGTGCGGGATTCGCCTTGATGACGCCGAGCCCGGTCACGGTCACGAGCCGGCTCCGGACCCGCGCTGGGCCAAGCTCTCCGAGCTGCGTTTCGACGCTTGACCTTCACAAATCTGCGCAACGAGCGCGAAAAAGCTGCCCATCTCGACTCATTCCGCTCAAGGAGACCTGACCGATTGCCGATCATCTCCGGGAATGGAGAGTCTGCGGTGCCCATCGGGACCCAGTGAGATCGCCAGCGCCGCCCACCTACGCGCAATGCTTGACCTTGCGCGGCTGCTGCGCGCCGACGCCGGCCCGCCGGAGGTTATGACCGAGGTGGCGCGGATCGTCTCGGAGGCGCTCGGCTTTGAGACGGTGGCCATCAACCTCTACCGCGAGGACGGCGACGCCTACGAGGTCATCACCGTGCACGGCAATGATCGCGCCCGCGCCCTGCTGCTCGGGGATGTCACCCCCGCTCACACCTGGGCGCCGATGCTCGACCCCCGATTTGAGATCGGTGGCTCGTTCTTTGTCCCCGCCGGGACGCTGGAATGGGATCAGGGCATCCGCGTCTACACCCCCGAGGCCACCGGGCCGAGTGAGTCCGCGGAGACGTCCTGGCACCCGGAGGACGCCCTGTTCGCCACCTTGGACGGTGCCGGCGGACGCCACTACGGGATCATCTCGGTCGATGAGCCGCGTGACGGACTGCGTCCCGACACAGGGCTGCTGGAGGTCCTGAGCGCGATTGCCGCGCATGCCGCCCAGACGTTCGAGAACGCATCGCGCTTCGGCCAGCTGCAGTCGGCTCTGCAGCGCCATCGCGCGGTCATCGAGCACGCGCAGGACGGAGTGATCGCGATCGACGCACGGGGACGGGTGCTTGAGTTCAATCCCGCCGCCGAAAAGATCTTCGGCTACAGCAGCGCCGACGTCATCGGTCACGAGCTGGCCACGCTGGTCATCGCCCCCGAGGATCGCGACGCCCACCGCCGGGGCCTGGCCCGCGGCTTTGCCACCGGAGACTGGCGGCTCATGGGCCAACGGGTCGAGATGACGGGCATCCGGGCCACCGGGGAGCGGCTGCCGGTCGAATTGTCATTGACGGTGATCAAGGACGCCGAGGAGGGAACCGCGGCTGTGTACGGATTCATCCGCGACATCTCCGAGCGCCGGCGCGGGGAGGAGCAGCTCGCCTTCCTGGCCTACCACGACGCCTTGACCGGACTGCCCAACCGGGTGCTCGTCGAGCAGCAGGTCGAGCTCGCCCTGGCGCGCGCGCGTCGCAGCGCCACCTCGGTCGCGCTCATGTTCGTGGACCTCGACGACTTCAAGGACGTCAACGACCGCCTCGGCCACGCGGCCGGCGACCAGTTGCTCACCGACGTGGCGGCGCGTCTGCGCGGGGTGCTGCGCGACGGTGACGTGCTCGCGCGTCAGGGCGGCGATGAATTTCTGATCCTGATCCCCGACCTCAGCGATGACGCGGTCCGCTCCGCCGAGATGGTCGGCGCCAAGGTCCTGGGGTCGCTGCACGAGCCGTTCGTGGTCGGCACCGCGGAGGTCCGGACCGGGGCGAGTATCGGCATCAGCCTGTTCCCGGCCGACGCCACCGACACCGAGGCGCTGCTGCGCCACGCCGATGCGGCCATGTACCAGGCCAAGGGTCAGAGCGGAGGTCGTCTGGCCTTTCATCAGCCGACCGAGGTCTGCGACGGCCGGACGACCGATGCCGTCCTGCGTGCGATGGTCGAGCTGGCCCGCGCCTGCGACGCGGAGATCATTGCCGAGGGCGTGAAGCGCGCGGAGCAGCTCGCCTTCCTGATCGACCATGGGATCTCGCTCACGCAGGGATATCTGTGCGGGCAGCCGCTATCGGTGTCTGAGATCACGGAGCTGCTGCCGGCCCGCGTGCCCGCCGGTGGGCTCACTGCCTGACCGGCCTCGCGGCGACCCCGTTGCGCGCGGGTCTCCTGCTAGCCTCCGCCGTCCTATGGCCGTCCCCAAGCAGAAGCAATCCCACGCACGCACGACGCAGCGCCGCTCACAGCACAAGATCACGGCACCGACCTACAACGAGTGCCCCCAGTGCCACAGTCCCCGGCGACCGCACCGCGTCTGCCCAGTGTGCGGCAGCTACCGCGGGCGCGAAGTCCTCGCTCCGGCCGACCAACCGACCCTCTGAGTCACCGTCCCGATGGTCACCGTCGCGGTTGACGCCGGCGGGGCGGACCTTGGTCCCGCTGAGGTGGCCGCAGGCGCGGCGCGCGCCGCCCAGGCCGGCACCCGGGTGATCCTGTTCGGCCCCGCCGCGGAGATCGGCTCCGTTCCCGACGGCGTCGAGGTCGTCGACGCACCGATCTCGATCGCCAAGGCCAAGGACCCGGCCTATGCGGTCCGTTCGACGCCGGAGGCGTCGATCGTCCAGGCCGCCAGGGCGGTGGCCGACGGCCGGGCCGACGCGCTGGTCTCCGGCGGCTCGACCGGCTCGGCACTCGCGGCCGGGCTGTTTAACCTGCGCCGCGATCGCGGGATCTACCGCCCGGCGCTGGCGTTGCCGATCCCCATGCCCGGTGGCCCCCCGGTTCTGTTGCTGGATGTCGGGGCCAACGTCAGCTGCCGCCCCGAGCACCTCGTCCAGTTCGCTCATATGGGCTCGGCGTTCGCCCAGGTGGTGATGGGCCTGGCCTCCCCGCGGGTCGCGCTGCTCTCCAACGGCGAGGAGCCTGGCAAGGGCACCCCCGAGCTCGTCACCGTCTACGAGCAGCTGTCCGGCGAGGCCGGGACCGGACTGAACTTCATCGGCAACGTCGAGGGCACGCAGGTCACAGACGGCGCCGCCGACGTGATCGTGATGGACGGCTTCACCGGCAACATCACCCTGAAGCTGATCGAGGGCGTGTCGAGCCGGACGCTGCAGGCGATTCGCACCGCCGCGATGAGCTCCCCGCGCGCCAAGCTCGGCGGGCTGCTGCTCGCCCCGGCCGTCCGGCGCTTGCGCGAGGAGATCGACCCCGAGGGCCCCGGCGGCGCCTACATGCTCGGCCTGCGCCGTCTCGGCGTGGTCGCGCAC
>JALYTU010000262.1 GCA_030854125.1 Actinomycetota bacterium
CCCCACACGAGCGTCATCTCCGCCGTGCGCCCCTGCTCGCCGCGCCAGGTGGCCACGACGTCGTCATTGAGGTCGAGCTTCCACTCCGGGTTTGACTCGGCGAGTTCGGCGGTGAAGTCGGCGCGGGCCTCGAAGTCGCTGGGGCCACGGCCCCCCTCGCCCGAGCCGTCCGTGAAGGAGACGAAGCCGAACAGCTCATAGCCCGTGCTGGTCAGGGCGACCGCGGGGAGGTAGGTGCGCCCGGCGTAGGTCCGGTCCGGGAACCAGGCAACCTCGCCAAATGTGCCCAGGTCCTCGCCCTCGCTGTCGATCTCCCGGCAGGCGGCGAGGAAGTGTTCGCGCAGGGTGTCGGCCCAGCGCCCGTAGGGCAGGGGCTCCTGCGGCGGCTCGGCGGCGAAGCAGATGACAAAGCGATCGGTGGGCGGCATCGAGCGCCTGAGCCTACAGGGAGCTCAGAAGGCGCCGCGCCGGCTGAACACGGCGGGGATCGTCTTGAGCAGGATGGAGAGATCCAGGAAGATGGACCACCGCTCCAGATACAGGAAGTCCAGGCGAACGAGATCATCGAAGTCCAACTCGGCTCGGCCCGAGACCTGCCACAGGCCCGTGATCCCCGGCAGGACGAGGTAGCGCTTCTTGTGCCACTCCTCCAGGCGCTCGAAGTCGCGCGTCGGGAGAGGCCGCGGGCCCACCAGGGACATGTCGCCGCGCAGCACGTTCCACAGCTGAGGCAGCTCGTCCATTGAGAAGCGCCGCAGGGGACGCCCGACCGGGGTCAGCCGGGGATCGTCGCGGATTTTGAACAGTGCCCCGGAGAGCTCGTTGAGCGCCTCCAATGCGTCCTGAGACGCCTCGGCGTCGTCGAACATGGTGCGGAACTTCAGGCAGTCAAACGGCCGGCCGGCCATCCCGGGGCGGCTGGAGCGATAGATGATCGGTCCGCGGGAGCTGAGCCGGACGGCGATCGCGATCGCGATCAGGATGGGTGACAGGACAATCAGCAGCACCGAGGCAAGGACGAGGTCGAAGCTGCGCTTGAGCGCGAACTGCGCGCCCTCGAACACCGGGGGGCGCAGGGTGAACAGGGGAACTGGGACGCCGGGCACGAACTCGGCGCGGTCGGTGAGGATCTCCATTGTCGACGGGACGACATGGACGCTGATCCCGCGCTGGTGACAGCGATCGACCAGTTCGACCGCCGAGGATGGCGGGAAGTCCGGGTCGGCGATGATGACGTCGTCGATGCGCTCGGAGGTGAGCACGTCACTGAGCTGCTCGAAGCGGCCGAGCGAACGAAGACCGTTCTCGGCCCGGGGAACGAGCGCGATGAAGCCGATCAGGCTGATCTGTGAGCGATCGGAGGGGCCGCCGAGCGCGTGGGCGACGGCATCGATGTGGTCCCCGGAGCCGACCAGCAGCGCGCGCCGGCGATACCCGGCCTGTACGAGCAGGTGCCCAGTGAACCGCGTGTACAGATGCCGGAGCCCGGCGATATACACGACCCCGAAGATGAGTGAGCCGTAGAAGATGTAGTAGCTGGAGAAGTGCCGACCGCTGGCGAGCGCGAAGACCAGCGAGATGACCGTGGTCTGAAACAGCGCCGAGGCGATCCGCGCCAGGCCAGGGCGCCGCGCCCGTTCCGCGTACAGGTCGACGCGAGCGAACATCAGCACCGTCACCAGGTAGGCGAACGTGATCCAGTGGCGGCTCTCATTCCACACCGCGTGCAGGCTGAAGGCGTCGAGCAGCGCGAGCTTGACCACCATCGCGGTCGCCAGCGCGGCCACGACGCCCGCGAGGTCGATGATCAGCAAACTCAGGACACGGGCCGCGCGGCGCAGGATGCCGCGCTGCAGCAGGAACTTCGCCAGCGGCGGCCGCCGCCCATCGAGCTCGGGCAGGTCGTCGTGCGGCGCGCCCTGGCGGCCGGAGCTCGTTCGCGGGATGGCCTCGTGTTGATCGAGCATGCGCGTGCCTGGGCCAGGATGTGACTGTCCCTCCCCCTTGTAACGGTAGCGTGAACGCGGAGTTCCGAAGATGTCCGAAACTCCGCGACTCGGCTGTCGCCTGCCGATGGTCTGCCGCTCAGCGGGGAGCGCCGACGAGCGCCTCGGTGCCCGAGTGCTCCAGCGTGCGCCGCAATCCCTCGGCGAGGGAGATCTCCGGCGCCCAGCCGAGAATCTCCCGGGCGAGACTGATATCGGGCTGGCGCACCTGAGGGTCGTCGGTGGGCAGCGCCTCGAAGATGATCTCCGAGCTGGAGCCGGTGGCCTGCACGACCTCGCGGGCCAGTTCGAGCAGAGTGAACTCGTCGGGATTGCCGATGTTCACCGGGTCGTGGTAGCCGGACTCGGCCAGCCCGATGATGCCCCGGATGAGGTCATCGACGTAGCAGAACGAGCGGGTCTGCGCCCCGTCTCCAAACACGGTGATGGGCCGATCCTGCAGGGCCTGACGCAGGAAGGTGGGGATCGCGCGGCCGTCGTGCGGGCGCATCCGGGGGCCGTAGGTGTTGAAGATGCGAACGATCGCGGTGTCGACACCCTGCTGGCGGTGGTAGGCCATGACCAGGGCCTCGGCGTAGCGCTTGGCCTCGTCATAGACGCCGCGGGGCCCAATCGGATTGACGTGGCCCCAGTAGCTCTCGGGCTGCGGGTGCACCTTGGGATCGCCGTAGACCTCGCTGGTGGATGCGGTCAGGAAGCGGGCGCGATGGCGCTTGGCCAGACCCAGTGTGTGGTGGGTCCCGTAGGAGCCGACCTTGAGCGTGTGCAGCGGCAGACGCAGGTAGTCGATCGGCGAGGCGGGAGAGGCGAGGTGAAAGACGAAGTCGATCGGGTCGTCGACGAAGTAGGGCTCGATGATGTCCAGGTTGAGCAGGACGAAGCTGTCTGAGCGGATGTGCTCGACATTGACCAGCGAGCCGGTCTCGAAGTTGTCAACGCAGACGACGCGGTGGCCGCGGCGCAGCAGCTCGTCGCAGAGATGGGATCCGAGGAAGCCGGCGCCGCCGGTGACGAGGCTGGTGGTCATGCGGCCAATGTACTGACCGCAGAGCTCGACGGTTGTACGGTGCGCCGATCACGGCCGGCGTGCGATCAGCAGCAGGGTGTGTCCAAAGCGCGCGAGTCCCGAGCGATCCCCGAGACGGTCCAGGCGCGCCGTCCAGCGCTGCGTCGCAGGCGGCAACCGGCGCCAGCCAAAGGTGATCACGTGCAACTCGGGTTCCAGGCCGGCGTCGCGGGCGGCGCTCATCAGCACCCGGGGCGAGAGCGGAACGTCATCAGGGGTCCCGTGAGCGGCGACGCCCAGGCCGAGCCGGTTGGCGGCGGCAAGCCCGAGTCCCACCGGATGCCACAGGCCAGGCTCGATCGCGACCAGCGCACCGCCGGAGATCAGCAGCCGAGCGGCCTCGCGGAACACCCGGTCAAGCGGCTCGTGGTACGCGATGTGGTGCAGGACGAGCCGGTACAGGACGACGTCGAATTGCGCCGAGCACAGGTCGTCGAGCCGGCCCGCGAACCCGGCCTGGGCCGCGTCGGCGCGCCCGGCGACGAGTACTCCCTGCACCTTGTCGGGGTCGGCGTCGACTCCGGTCAGCCGGAAGGCCGGCGCCGGGAACAGGTGGCGTCCCGGATGCCAGCCGCAGCCGACCGACAGCACGTCGCCTCGGTCCAGTGCCAGCCGCTCGCGCAGGATCGTCGCCTCGCGCTCGGCCTGATGAGCGTAGAACGCATCCAGCGCCGACTGCCGGGTGTGGCGATCAAGGAAGTTGTCAGGGTTATACGGCTCTGATCCGGCCGCCTCCGGCCGGCTCTGGCCAGGACGGTGCAGCGCGATCCAGCTCTTGGTCAGCGGCCCGAACCGCTCGCGCCGGGCGGGGCCGAACAGACCCTCGAGCTCGCGCCGGGGCAGCAGGTTGATCTCGTCGATGTCACTGCCCGCGCCCAGCCGCCAGTATGCCCCCCGCATCCGCCGCGGCAGCCAGTGCGCGCCGGGGAGCAGCGAGTGGGGCTCGATCGGGAAGCCCACGGCCGGCGTCTGCACGTACCAGCCCCGTGCCACGCGCCGCAGCTCGGCGGCGAACGCGGCGCGTCGCTCGGGCGGCACGTGTTCGATCACGCTGCTGCAGTAGGCGAGGTCGAAGGCGTCGTCGGAGAACGGGAGCCGCTCGCTTGCATCGGCCTGGGTGAACGGGCCCGGATAATCCGGCCGCGCCTCGAGGTCGACCCCGGTGATGTCCAGCCCGGGAGCCTGCCCGATCAACCCCCGGCTGCCTGAGCCGATGTCGAGGATTCGTGTCTCGGGGCCGATTCCGGCCTCCGCGATGAACGCCGCCAGGCGGCGCGCCCGCGCGCGGCGCGAGAACGGTTCGGCCAGCCGCGGCAACGAGCCGCGCGCCCGGCCGAAGACCTTTCCCTCGTCGCTCATCGCGGTTGATTCTCCTCGTCGACCGCGGCCGGGTCCCCTGTCCTGTCCAACGCAACGCAACACACTGCGCAACAGTGAGGGTCGTTCCCGTTCGCACAGCCCAGCGGGAGGGGGTCGCGGCCACCGCCGGCACGAGTCGCGGCGCTCACACCAACGCCAAGGCGCCGCAAAAGACGTCAGCGTTCTCGTGCCGGCGGGGGCTCGCGACGCCCGTCCTCGCCGGAGCCCAAGGCCGAGCGGCGAACGACATGAACGTCCCCTCGTCGGATCGTCACCCGCTCGGCATCGAAGTGCTCGAGCAGCCCCTGGGCGAACTTGCGCGAGGTCCCGAGCTCGTCGCGCAACTGGGCGATGGTGATCTCCCCCCCGTGACGGGCGGCGACCGCGATCACGGTCGTGCGCAGCTCGGCGAGGCGTTGCGGATGGAAATGCAGGTTGCGCCCGACCCGGACCGCCCGGCCGGCGACGCGCAGAGCGGCGAGATCGGTCGCATCGAGCTCGGCGTCGAGGGGAGGAGCGAAGCCGGCCGCGTGCAGCCGGGCCTCGAGCGCGACTGCGGATTCCGCCAGCGGCGGGCTCGTGGGC
>JALYTU010000263.1 GCA_030854125.1 Actinomycetota bacterium
TGCTCGCACTCAGACAGACCATGACGCTTCATCGTGTCGCCCACCTTCATCAGCCAGGCAGCCAAGCAAACCGCCCGGATGTTCAGGTGGTGCGCCGATCAGCTGAATCCGC
Organism: Actinomycetota bacterium; assembly: GCA_030854125.1. Lineage (GTDB taxonomy): Bacteria > Actinomycetota > Thermoleophilia > Solirubrobacterales > Solirubrobacteraceae > Palsa-465. The sequence continues at coordinate 113 of JALYTU010000263.1, forward strand.
CATCCTTTTCGTGACCGGAGGCACAATGGCGACCACTGCAGTTCGCTCCGCTTCCGCGCTGGCCTCGAACGAAGCGGAAGCCGCGGCCACAGGCCTGGTACGGCGACACTGGAGAAGCGCGCCTGACTCTCGGGGCGCGCTGTCGTGTTCAGCAGGGGGGTCGACACCACGAGTGCAGCGCCCGTCGGTTACCGCGATAATCGGCGCTGTGGTCGATTGGGGTGCGGGCAGGTACGAAAGCACTGCGGCGGAGCTTGAGCCCGCAGCGCGCGTGGTCGTGGAGCGCGCGGCATTGACGGCCGGGGAGGAGGTCGTGGACTTGGCTTGCGGGACTGGCAACGCCGCACTGCTGGCGGCCGCGTACGGCGCGAGCGTGGTCGGGGTCGATTCCGCGCCGCGGCTGCTCGGTATCGCACGCGAGCGGGCGGAGGTCCAAGGGGTCGAGCTCGATTTCCGCGAAGGCGACCTGCTCGCGCTTCCGATCGATGATGCTGCGGCTGACGCCGTCCTTTCCGTGTTTGGCGTGATCTTCGCGGCCGATCCTGCGCAGGCACTTCGGGAGATCGCGCGCGTCCTGCGTCCGGGTGGCCGCGCGCTGCTCAGCGCCTGGGTTCCCGCCGGTCCGATTGACGCGATGCTCAGTGCTATGGGCCGCGTCATCGCGCGGATCACACAGAGCCCGGCGCCCCAGCGCTTCGCGTGGTCTGACGCCGCCGCTGTTGGAGCGCTCGCCGTCGAGACGGGCCTCGTGGTCGAGGATACAGTTACCGACGCGCTGCCGATTCGGGCCGCCTCACCCGAGGCGTACGTTGCCGCGAGTCAGGAACACCCGATGGCTCTGGCCGTACGCTCGGTCGTCGAGCAGGCTGGCGCTGGCGCGGAGGTGCGAGCGGTGATGACCAGGGTGCTGCGCGAGGCCAACGAAGATTCACACGGCTTCCTGATCCACAGCCCGTATGTCGTGCATGAGCTACGCATCGACTGAATGAAGCTCAAACGCCATCGACAGGCTGAAACATCCGCTGCCGCCTCTTCAGTGTCAAGCTGGTCGGGCGTTGCGCTTCTGGCGTGTGTATCGGATTGTCCTTGACGGCTTCAGGCTGACCCTGGCTGCTTCGGTCGCCCCCCCGGGTGCGGGGTTGACCATTCGTGAAGTTGTCGCCCGTGTCCGCTTCATGACAAAGCAGGTGCGGGCGATCGAGGAGGTCCGCAACGTTTTCGGCAGCCTGGAGCGGTTTCTGCTCGATCGCGAGCGGCTTTTGGACATGCGCACTCGCCTGGTTGACAAGCTGCACTGGCAGCTGCACGACATGTGGCCCGAATGGGAGATCCCGGCCAAGGCATTGACCCAGCCCGGCTGGCAGACCAAGGTCGCCTCGCGTCTGGCGCGGGCGGAACAGGCCGTCCAGATCATGGTCGCAAGGGACGTGATCTGCCGCCCTCGCGAGCTCTCCCGCGCGACCATTGACCTCTACGAGAAGATCGCCGCGCTGGTCAAGACGGTCGCGCCGCCGCTGCTGGCCGAACCCGAGATCGGGTGATGTTGGCCGCGCAGTTCTACGGCGGGATCGCCGGCATCAAACGCTTCGCCACAGACGCCCAACTCGCCCGACTCGCGCACCGCCGTCTACCTCCTCCTCCACGACCCCGACAACGTCCCAACCACCATCTGCTTGACACAGAAGACTCACGAAGTTCCTGCCCGAGGTCAATCGTCTGCGCCAGCCGGTCTGCTGAGCAGCTGCAGCGACGTTGAGGCCGACGGTCGCTGCTTCAATCCCGTCGGGAAGGGGAGGCGGGAAGGGGAGGTGGGGTTGGGATGCTCGAGAGATGCGCCGCGAACGTCGGTCGTCGCCGACGCTTGGCCCGATCTCCCGAGGTCAGACACTCTTGACCACGTTGGCCGCCCCCACGATCAGTGGTCGCACGATCGGCGGCGCCTTGCGCACCCTGTCTCGCTCGAGCTCGGCGATCGAGAAGCCGGAAGCGTTAATGCTGTCGAGCGTTCTGCGGTTGCAGTGGCACCCGTGTCCGACTCGCACCTGCACGCCGTGCAATCGATCCTGCCATCGGGCGAGGCCGGGATCGTCTGAGCGGACGTGTTCGAGAAACAGGAGCTGGCCGTTGGCCTTGAGCACGCGGTGGATCTCGCCGAGCGCCCGCTTAGGATCGCTGACCGTGCACAAGACGAGCGTCGAGACGGCAAAATCGAAGCTCGCGTCTGCAAACGGCAGCTCCTCGGCGGGCGCGCGCACGACCTTCGCGGCGAGCGAATACTCCCGGAGCTTACGCTCGAGCCTCCGCGCCATCGGCTCTTCCGGCTCGGTGATCATGACCTCCTCGACCCGTTCTCCGTAGAACGGGATGTTCGCCCCCGTGCCGCCGCCGATCTCGAGCACATGGCCGCTCGCGCGGGCGAGCAGCGACTCGCGGCGACCGCGCAGGACTGCCTTCTCCGGGCCGGCCATGAAGGTGTCGTAGCCGGCAGCAAACACACGACCCCAAAGGCTCATGGGTCATCTCCTCGTCGCTTCTTTCAGTGTCGCCTCAGGCTACCTCGCTCCCATCTGCACGGCGGACCAATCGGCGATCTCGCCGTCTCGGGCAGCAGCACTCGCCCGCACGCTCGTCGGCACCAGACGCCCGCTTCGGCAAATCGCAGCAGTCCTCATTGCAAAGCGCGCTCTCGAATTGGAACGAACTCAGCAGCGAGCCGAGGTTCAGGATTGACTGCCATTTGCCGCTCGAGCAGCCACTCGCGACGAACTCGCGGCGTGGCTGCTGCCACGAGGCCAGGAAGTGTTGCGCGACGGTTTGACGCACCCTGGACCGTGCTGCTTGCTGCCGAATCGAGCCGTATCTCGCGCTCGCTTTTATCGCTCGTGTCCGGCCCGCGCTGCTGGTCCTCGGCGGAAGCGGGCGTGTCGATACCGCCGATTCGTTTGGCACAGACTGCCGATGTTCCGTGGAAGCAGCCGTCATCGGCGTCAAGTCGCGAGTGAGGATGAGTGTCTGGAATGTAGGGAGCCTCACCGATGCGAAATCGCGGCCGGTGGCGCAGGCTGCCTGCAGTTCACCTACTCCTGAGGAGGTCTCGATGTTGATCCAACGCATGCTGTCCCGGCCGAGGCTGACGGGGCCGCTGGTGGTCATCATGGCGGTTTTCGTCACCGTCGCGGCGCAGAGCGCTGCGGCGCCGCGCCCTATGACTGCGTCCACGCTGGCGTTCCGTACTGTCAGCCTCTCGGACGCCTTCTCGCCGGGTTTCGGCCAGCCGGGCTCGACGGCCGTCAGCAAGATCGAGAATCGGCGGGGCACGCTCGTGATCGGTCACGATCAGACTGCGTGCGTCGTCATCAAGCTGCCTGATCTCCAGTGCAGCTCAACAATCGGTTTGCCCGGCGGCACCGTGCAGATCTCGTTTCATCAGAGCTTGGCCGGGCGGACGATCGTTGCGCCCGTGGCGGGAGGGACGGGCCGTTACGCGGACGTCCGTGGTGACCTTTACCTGAGCCGAGTCGGCTCGGGCCAGGGCGTCTACGACGCGGTGCTGCACGTGAATTAGTACGTGATCCGTCGTTTAGCCTCCCCGGGGTGTCAATCCCGGGGAGGCGCGACGCCCGTCTACTGGAGCGCGAGCGCGAGCTCGAATGGCTCGTCGGCCAGCTCGAATCCGCCCGTAACGGTCACGGCGGCGTGGCGCTGGTGCTGGCGGCCGCGGGACTGGGTAAGACCACGCTGCTGCGAGAGGCCAGGACGCTTGGCCGGGAACGCGGGCTGTCGGTGTTCACGGCCCGTGGCGCGGAACTCGAGCGCGAGAGCCCATTCGGCCTGACACGGCAGCTGCTCGAACGCGTCCGCGGAGCGTTGAGACCCGAGGAGCGCGACGAGTTGGGGCGCGGGGCGGCCGGCGTCGCGTCGTCGCTCCTCGACGGCTCCGGGGCGCCGACCGGCGGTGACATCAGTGGGCTCCTCCACGGTTTGTACTGGTTCCTCAGTACAGCCTCCGAACTGCGGCGTCTGCTCCTCTGCCTCGACGACGTGCACTGGTCCGACGCTGAGACGATCCGCCTCGTCGCCTACCTCGCGTCGCGGATCGAGTCACTGCCCCTGTTCGTTCTCTGCGCAGCCCGGCCGGTCGAGCCAGGCGTAGCCCCTGGACTGCTGCAATCGGTGGCTGCCAGCGAGGAGGTCGCGCTCGCCACCCTCGAACCCCTCAGCGTCGTGGCGACCGCCGAGCTCGTGGTGCAGAAGCTCGGCGTCTCGGCAGCGACTGAATGGGTGCAGACCAGCCACCGCATCACGGGCGGCAACCCGTTCTTTCTCAGCGAGCTGTTGTGGACGGTGAACCAACGCAGCCTGTCCCTGACAACGGAGGGTGCTGTGGCGCTGGGGCGCGCGATAACCCCGCGCACGAGCGATGCGATCGCAGCGCGCCTCGACCGAGCCGGTCCAGCGGCCGAGGCCGTTGCGGCGGCGACGGCTGTACTAAGCGGCGATGCCGGGTCGCGGATCTCGCGAGGCTGACGGTTGGAGCGACCCAGGACGCCGCCGAGCGCCTCGCCGAGATCTCGATCCTGCGCATCGGTCGACCTCTGGAATTCGTGCATCCGCTTGTCCGTACCGCCGTCTACGAGCGGCTGGGCGCCCGTCGGCGCGACGAGTTGCACCGGCGCGCGGCTGCGTTGCTTCAGGAGGACGGGGCGCCGGCGATCGAGATCGCACTGCACGCATTCCCCGTCGAGCCGTCGGGCGACGCGAAGCTCGTCGCCGTGCTCGTGGAGGCGGCTCGCGAGGCGACGGACGCCGGCACACCCGAAGCCGCGGGGCGGTATCTGCAGCGCGCGCTCGAGGAGCCGCCGCCGCCGACGCAGCGCGCACACCTCTGGCT
>JALYTU010000264.1 GCA_030854125.1 Actinomycetota bacterium
CGGTTGTGGACGCGTTCCTAGAAGCGGCCGCGCCAGCCGGGGTCGCGGCGACCGCCGGCGCGATCCGCGAGCTCGAAGAGCAGCACGAGCAGCGACTCGCTGGGCAGCGACTCGCGGTCGAGCGCGCGCAATATGAGGCCGACCGCGCGCAACGGAAGTACGACGCGTGCGAGCCGGAGAACCGGCTCGTTGCCCGCACGCTCGAGCGGGCGCTCGAGGCAGCGTTCGTCGACCTCGAGCGGGAGCGCGGAAAGCTTGCCCAGCTCGACCGCGCTCGTCCGATGGCGCTGAGCGACCAGGAACGTGAAGCGCTCGTGGCGCTCGCGCGGGAGCTGCCGAGAGTGTGGGCTGCTGAGACGACCACCGATCGTGACCGCAAGGAGCTGCTGCGCACGCTGATCGGCGAGGTGATCGTCACCGCCGACCACGACAAGCGTCGCGCCGCGGTCGAGGTGCAGTGGCAGGGCGGCGCTCAGACCGAGCTGAGCTTCGCGCTGAAGGTGCCCGGGAAGCTGGAGAAGGACCGCACCGCTGACGACACGCTGGGACTTGATCCGTCGTCTCGCTGAGCATCACTGCGACCGGGAGATCGCCGGGATCCTCAGCCGCCAAGGCCGACTGACCGGCACCGGCCTGCCGTTCACCAACGGACGCGTCCGCGCGATCCGCAGACACGCCGACATCCCGGCCGCGCCACCACCCGACCGCAGCGGCGAGGTGCTCAGCATCGAGCGCGCAGCGGACGCGCTCGGCGTGTCGGTGCACACCATCCGCCGCTGGATCAACGACGGGCTGCTCCCGGCCGAGCAGACCACGGCCGGCGCGACCTGGCGGATCCGTCTCACCGACGAGATCCGCGCCCGGTTCGTGCCCGACATCCCCGACGGGTACGTGCCGCTCGCCGAGGCGGCCCGGCGGCTCGGGTGCGCCCGCCAGACCGTGCTGCACAAGGTCCAACGCGGCGAGCTGCACGCGATCCACGTCACCAACGGTCAGCGAAAAGGCCTCAGAATCAAGGCTCCCGCCGCGCCGTTAGACCTACTTATCAACGACTGACCCAGGAGGTGCAGTGTGAACCAACATCGAAGTCGGCGAGCAGGAACGCGACTGGCTTGGAGCGCATCGGGCCGCCTCGGTCGGCGTGCAGCGTCAGGATCTTGGGCGTGATCTGCTGCTGCTCGGCAGCCTGCTCGATCAGCGCCCGGGCCAGCTGCGCGTTCTCGCGGTATTGGACCGTCCAGCCAACGATGTAGCGGCTAAACACGTCCAGGATCACGTACAGGTAAAACCAGGTCCACTTCGCCGGACCCTTCAGCTTTGAGACGTCCCAGGACCACAGCTCGTTCGGCCGTTGGGCCAGCAGCTCGGGCTTGGCGTAGCCGGGATGGGTGAGCTGGTCGCGCCGCTCACGCACCCCGCCGTGGTGGGAGGCGAGGATCCGGTACATCGTCCGCGTCGAGCACAGGTAGCTGCCCTCGTCCAGCAGTGTCGCGTAGGTTTCCTCCGGCGAGATGTCCACGAACCGCTCCGAGTGCAGGACCTCCAGCACGGCCTCACGCTCAGGCTCGGTCAGCGCCCTGTCGGGCGTCGGACGCGGCCTGAGCGGCTTGGTCTCGGGTGGACGCCGGCGACGGTAGATCGTCGCCGGCGAAGCGCCCAGCGCCCGACACGCCGGCCGGGTACCGATCAACGGCGTCAGCTCCTCAACGGTGGCCGCGATCATCGCTCGGTGCTCCTGCTCGCGCTGTCGGTACCGAGCATCTCCTCCAGCAGCGCTGAGACGTTTCCCTGAATCTCCACGACCCGCTTCATCTTCGCCAGCTCGGCCTCCGAGCGCTCCAGCTTGCGCTTGACCTGCACGAGCTCTTGGTCGCGCCGGTCGACCGGCTTACGCCCGCGCGGCTTGCCCAGCTCCCGAAGCGCGCCATCCTTGCGCTGCTTGCGCCAGTACGTCAAGTGCGACGTGTACAGGCCCTCACGGCGCAAAAGCTCGCCGACCTCACCCGACCGGGTGCACGCGTCCGCCTCGGCCAGGATCTGCGCCTTGTACTCCGCCGTGAACGACCGGCGCTTGGCCTGCTCAACCAACTCCGGGTCAGGCACCCCCGCCGGGCCCGAGACCCCCGCCGGCGCGGCGCGCCCGCCGGCCCCAAATCCCAGCTCGTCTACGCCTCGCTCGTCTTCGCGGCCGGCGGTAGCCACCTCAACCGTTGCTCCATTCGTGCTCGTCTCCAACATCTCCGGCGTTCTCCGTTCTCGCCCTCAAGGTCATTGATTCCTCGATCGTGAGCGTCTCGCCGGACGTTGACAAGAGGGCACAGCTGGCGCTCGCCGCCTATTGCTCAGAACTCCAGGCGGCCATGTAGGACTAGCGCTGCACGTCTTCGGGCCGCAGGACGAGCACCGAACAGGGTGCATCGTGGATGACTCGCTCGCACACGCTGCCGATCGCACGGGGCCCGCTGAGGCGACGGCTGGCGAGCACCAGCAGTGATACGCCCTCCTGCTCGGCCGCCTCGAGGATCGCCCGATGGGCGCGCCCGGCCGCGACCCGCACGCTCGCGCGTTCACCGAGGGCCCGGCTCAGGATCTCGGCCTGCGCTGAGATCCTCGTCGGATGCGAGCCGGACTTCGTGCGAGCCGGACTTCGTGCGGGCCGCGTGAAACAGGACCAGCGATCCGCCGCGCGTCCGGGTGAGCTCGACAGCGAAGTCGACAAGCGCGTCGGAGTGCGCCAGCGCGTCGCTGGCGACCATGACGCGCGCCGCGAAGCCCTGGCCGGCTGGCGGGCGGCGTGCGATCAGCAGTGAGGAAGGCAGCGCGTGCGCCGCCGCGGTCGCGACACCGCCGACAAGTAGCTGCGCCCGCCGCGACATGTTCGGCGCCCCCAACGCCAGCAACGTGTGCTGGTGAGCGCGATCGAGCAGGACCTCTACATGTCCGCCGCTGGAAACGATCTCGCGGCTGCTGCTGACCCCGGCCTGCCTGGCCAGTCGCCGGGAGTGATCAAGCGCGCGCCGCGCGACCACGGGCGCGAGCACCGCGGTCTCGTATTGGTCCGAGCCCCTCACGTCGGTGACGGCCAACAGCGTCAGTCGCCCGTCGGGTGCCGCCAGCGACGCCGCCTGACGCACGGCCTCATACGCCGAACGTGTTCCGTCGACATCACACAGGACGTCGCTGATCTCGAGATAGCGTGCCTTGGCGCGTCGCTGCTCTGAAACCATCGCGCGCCTAGCCTACAGCTGCCGGTGAAGCACGAGCGTCGCGGGGAACTTCGGTCGATCCTGCTGACCGGGAGACGGCAGGGAGCAAATTACATGGGGTGAGCGAGATCGACTTGGGGGAGGTCTTTCACCTCGTCCTTGGTGAGGTTGACCCGCACGTTGTATCCGATCTTGCTTACGGCGCTGATCGGGATCGCGACCCGCTTTTTGCCCCACAGGTGCCCTTCTTTGAGAAGGATGTGAGTTACCTGGTGGTTAGTGGGGTCTATCGCCATACCGTGAACCTGCCCGATCTCTCCGTCGGTGGCGTGGACGGGATCGCCGCGGCGCACCTCCGTCTCCCCGGCGGGCACCCGGTCCGAGGTGATTTCGTGCGGTCCGGTATCGACGGCCATCCCTCCCATGCCGTTCACGCCGAGGCCGTACATCCCTCCCATCCCCATGGCGCCCAGGCCGCCACTCGCCAGGCCGTAATAGGGAAACGAGAGCATCTGATTCTGCTCATAGTCCCATTGTCCATTCGCTCCGGGTAGGAGCTGGGTCTCTTCAGCGTCATCTAGTGCTTGAAATTCGGCTGTCGTGCAACGCAGCTGGATCTCGCCATTGATGGAGGACGCCAGAGCGATGGGAACGAGGTGGCCGGTGCCGTGGCGATGCTTTGGCTCGACCACCAAGTGGGTGATCGCGACCGCGACGGGATCGACGACGACACGTGTCAGTTCCCCGCAATCGCCATCGCTACAGGTGACGTTGCTTCCGATGTCGTATTCGATGGAGTGGTTCATGGACTGCCTCTCGGTTGGATGCGTTCCGATCTATGCGCCAGCCGGACCCCCGACGCCGGTGGCCGGGATGCCTCTATGCCGTGAGAGCGGGCGCGTCGTCGCCGACCACGAGTGTTTGCTCCTGTTCGACGCGGTGCGAGCCGTTCAAGGGGGTCGGTATCGCATCGAGCGCGAGGCATTCGATCGCGTAGTTCCCGTCGGTGTCGCGTGCGACCCCGTGGATGTCGTGCTCAAAGCCGGGGAAACGCTTGTCAAAGGATTCGAGTGCGGCAAGGTATTCAAGGAGCGGTCCGTCGGCTGCGCCGGAGCTCTCACCGGGCATCAGAATCGGGATTCCTGGCGGGTAGGGGACGACCATCACCGAGGCGGTGCGCTCGGCCATGTCGGCGAGTGATAGTCGCTCGGTGCGCCCTCGGACGAGGCGGCGGTAGGCGGCGGCGGGGGTGAGCTTCGCTTCGGGCACGGCGTCGAAGGCGCTGTCAAGCAGCCCTGGCATGCGGGTCGTGCGCAGCGCGTGGTGCATCTCGTCGCAGAGGTCAGCTAGTCCGACCGTTTCGTAGCGCTCCGGGTGGGCCGCAACGAGTTTCGGGAGCGCGTCGCGGAGCGGCTGGTTCTCGTCGTATGCCCGTTTGAAGGCGAGGAGGCCGTCGAGGAGGGTGCCCCACTTGCCTTTGGTCATGCCGATCGAGAACAGCACGAGGATGATGTAGTCGCCGGTCTTCTCGATCTCGATCCGTTGCTCGTCGAGGAAGAGCGTCACGATCTGAGCCGGGATCCCGCGCGGCGCGAAGGTGCCCGTGACGTCCATTCCGGGCGTGGTGATCGTGACCTTGATCGGGTCGAGCATGCAGAAGCCCTCAGGCAGCGCGCCGAACCCGTGCCATGGCGCTTCACTCTCAAGAGTCCAGCACGCTGGCTCGGTGGCGAGCAGCCGGTCCGGAGCGTCGGTGAACGAATACTCGACACCCGAGTTTGGGTCGCGGACGTGTTC
>JALYTU010000265.1 GCA_030854125.1 Actinomycetota bacterium
GCACCAGCAGGGACATGATCCGCGGCTTGGTCAGCGTCACGTAGTCCCCGACGGTCGCGCGGGCCTGCGGTGCGAACAGCGCGCGTGCCCCCGGGACGGGGAGCGCGTCAACGACCGGCACGCGGGCAGCCTCCATCAGGCCGGAGGCGGAAGCGCATTGTCGATCGGCGTGATCTCGTGGATCGCGTCACCGGCGGCGGCGACCATCTCGGCCGGCGGGAGCGCGGTCGAGGATTCGGGCGTGTCCTTGGGAACCCGCCGGAACACGAACGTGAACCAGATGGCGAGGACAAGCAGCAGGCCGAGAGGCATCGCAATCGTCAGCGCCGCGCCGATCTGAAAGTTGTCCGCAAGGGTGATCATGACTCGTCGTCCTCCTCAGATGGTGAGCGCCGGCTGGTGGGAGCGGCTCGGGGTCGCGGGCTCGAGCCAGCGGTAGAAGGTCAGGAACATGGCGATGCCGTAGGACAGTGAGCCGGGAACCCACATGATGCCGGCCGCGAGCTGCTGGTCAGTCAGTGCGCTGAAACCGCCCGGACGGTGCGCGAGCAGCGCGTAGTGCGAGTAGATCGGGTCCGGGACGAGCACCAGCGTGATCGCCAGCCCCCACCCGACGACCATCGCTCCGATCACGTACCCGGTCCGCGTCAGCCAGTTCAGCCGCGGGCGCAGCGGACCGGGGTCGATCACCCGTGCCCAGAACAGCAGGCCGGTGAAGAAGAACATCGCGTGCTCGGCATCGTGGACGGCGCCCGAGGTGAGGGTCGCGTTGTAGGCGCTCGGAAGGTGCCAGGCAAGAATCGTGACGTTGAACAGGATCCACGCCGGGATCGGGCGCGCGAGAGCGCGGATCGGTGCCGTCCACGGGCTGCGGCTCAGCGCCCGCCCGACCGCGACCCGGACGGCCGACGGGATGGCCCGCCACATCCGGGGCCACGGGCGGCCGAGCAGGACAAGCGGCGGCGCCACTGTGAGCAGCAGGACATGCTGGGACATGTGGGCCCAGAACAGCGAATCGGCATAGCCATCCAACGGCGAGTCCAGCGCGATCACGATCGTCGCCAGGCCGGCGGCGAACGACACCGCGCGCCAGCGACTCTGCTCCGCGGCCCGGCGATATCCGCGGCCACCGATCGCATAGAGCACCGCCGCCAGCACGACATAGGCCAGCGCGGGCTCGACGGTCCAACCGTGCCAGCTCATTGCATCATCCGTTCACCGCGACACGTCCGCGCGCTTCCCAGCACTACAGGAGGTAGAGGATGACGAACAGGAGCACGCCGTTGGCGACGTAGTAGGTCCAGAAGAACGAGCACGCCCGCAGCCCGGCAAGGGCGACGTCGGTGGCATCCAGGACATGGGCGGTGGTCGCCTCAAGACCGTCGCGGCGCCGCCGCCAGACGGTTGCCACCTGGGTCTCGATCCAGTAGACGGAGAGGAGCATGAAGACCGTGTAGCAGCCGGTCCAGCCCACGTACACGCTGGCGTAGCCGCCGCTGGCGGGACCGAAGCCGAGCACCGTCCACGCGACCACCTGCAGCACGATGGCCAACACGGCGAGCGCCATCGCGGCCACTCCGGCCGGCAGCCTGCGCGCTTGGTTGGTGGCGCAGATCCGCATCGCCACCGCGCTCAGCATCAGAACGATCACGATCACCAGGCCGAGCCCGAGCGACGGGTTGATGTTGTGGCCGATCTTCCAGTCGTGGTTGGAGTCCAAGGAGCGCAGATAGAAGTACGCGAACACGAACGAGATGAAGAAGAACGACGCCGCACCGCAGAGCATGCGCGCGCTGACCCAGACCGCCCGCGGCTGCCACTCGGGCGGCTCGAGCTCGATCGAGGGATGGGTGGGTGCTGATGCCGAGCCCTCCATGCTCAGACCCCGGTGGTGACCGGCGGGGCGTAGGGCGAGTTCGTCTCGCCCACGCCGTACGGATAGGGATCGGGGTCAAACACGGGGAAGCGGTCGAAGTCGTGCACCGGGACCGGGGTGGGCAGCTGCCATTCGGCCCCGTTGGAGTGCCACGGATTGGCCTCGGCCGGCTCACGCTTGATCAGCATCGAGTAGATGAGGTTGACGAGGAAGATGAGCATCGAGAGGCCGATCACGAACGCCGAGACCGAGACGAAGTCGTTGAGCGTCTGCAGGTTGACCGGGTAGGTGACCACCCGTCGCGGCATGCCCAACGCCCCGAGCACGAACAGGGGCATGAAGGTGGCGTTGAAGGCGATGAACATGGTCCAGAAGTGCAGCTTGGACAGGGTCTCGTTGAACTTGAAGCCGAGCATCTTCGGGCCCCAGTAGTAGATCGCCGCAAACAGCGTGAAGACCAGGCCGCCCATGATCGTGTAGTGGAAGTGGGCCATCGAAAAGAAGCTGCCGTGGGTGGTCACGTCACTGGGGACGTCGGACAGGAACACGCCCGAGATCCCGCCGATGAGGAAGTTGAACGCCCAGGCCAGGCAGAACAGCATCGGCACGGTGAAGCGGATCCGCCCTCGCCACAACGTGCCCATCGCCGACAGGAAGATGAACCCGGTCGGGAGCGAGATCATCTCGGTCGAGAACATGTAGAACGGCCGCAGATCGGCGTCGATCCCGCTCACGAACAGGTGGTGCTGCCAGACGAAGAAGCTCAGCACCGCGATGCCCATCATGCCGGCCACGGCGAGCCGGTAACCCCACAGCGGCTTGCGCGTGAACACGGGCAGCAGTTCGAGCACGATCCCGAAGCCCGGTAGCGCAACGATGTAGACCTCGGGGTGGCCGAAGACCCAGAACAGGTTCTGGAACAGGTACCCGCTGCCACCGTTGCCGACCACGTAGAACGCGGTCTGCGCGGTGCGGTCCAGCGCGCCCATCAGCAGCGCCGCGAGCAGCATCGGGGGAGCCAGCAACATCAGGATCGAGGTCGCGAGCACGCCCCACACGAAGATCGGCAGCCGTGACCAGGTCATCCCCGGCGCCCGCATCGTGATGATCGTCGCCAGCAGGTTGAAGCCGAGCAGACACATCGAGAAGGCGACGAGTGCGAAGAAGCCGATGTAGGCGTCGTAGCCCGCCGTGCCCTGGTCGCCGAGCGGCTGGTAGCCCGTCCATCCGGTCTGGAAGCCGCCCAGGAAGATCGTCGTCAACAGCACGACCCCGGCCGCCATCAGCAGCCAGAAGGTGAAGGCCTCGATCCGCGGGAACGCCATCCGCCGGGTGCCGATCATCAGCGGCACCAGATAGTTGGCGAACGGACCGAGCACGCCCGAGGTCATCATCCCCATCATCATCGAGCCGTGCAGGCCGACCAGCGTCAGGTACTGGTTGGCGCCGAATACATGGACGTTGGGCTGCAGCAGCTCGGTCCGGATCAGCATCGCGTTGATGCCCCCGACGAAGAAGAACACGCCGATCCCGACGATGTACTGGATCGCCACGACCTTGTGGTCGGTGCAGAGGCGGAAGTAGCGCGCCAGACCCTCGCCCTCGCCCTCGTGCTCGGCCAGGGTCGGTGGATGGCCCAGCATCCGCCGGAACGGATAGTTGAGGAAGCCGAGCCCGGCCAGGAACCCGATCACGCCGAACAGGTAGCCGAGCAGGACCGCGATGTCGTTCTGGCCGGTCCCAAGCCCGAAGTAGTCCAGGCTCGGCGCGTGAATCGCGTTGCCGATGATGTTCCCAATCACGCCGCCGATCACGGCACCGATGATGCCGGTGAGCAGGTTGAAGCCGACCAGGCGTCGCCACAGCGGCTGGCGGCCGGCGGGCATCGCAATCGCGGTCATCAGGCTCTCCTCGTCGGGACCGGGAAGTACTTCTTGTGGTAGGGGTCAAGGTTCTTGGTCGCCGGAGCGAACTGCTTCTGCTGCTGTTTGATCCAGGTCCCGAACTGCGTCGGCGGGACGACGTGGCCGGTGCCGTACATGTATCCGTGCCAGACGCCGCACAGCTCGGCGCAGTGGGTGTGGAAGGTCAGCGGACCCTCGGTGGTCACGTAGGCGACGTTGTCCACCCCCGGATTGGCGTCGGCCTTGACCCCGAGCTGGTAGGCCCAGAAGGAATGGATCACATCCAGCGAGGTGACGTGGAACGTGATCAGGGTGTGCGCGGGCAGCTCCAGCGCCGGGACCTCGACCCCGCCGTACTGCGGGAAGCGGTAGGTGAACTTCCATTGCTGGGCGATGACCTGCACCTGCAGGCCGCGAGGGTTGGCGGGGCCGGCGATCGGGTTGGGGCCCTGGCCGCCGCCGGCGCCGTCGGAAAGCAGTCGCGCCGTGCCGTAGGCGGCGAGGAACAGCACGGTGATCGTGGTCACGATTAACCAGGTGCCCTGGATGCCGGAGTGGCCGCGGAGGGGCGGCCCGTCCACGTACACCTCCGGCGAACGCTCGCGGAACGCAACCAGGCAGTAGATGAAGACGACCAGCACGACCAGCGCGAGCGGTGTCGAGACGGCCAGCAGGACCGTGTTGTCGACCACCTGGCCGTGGGCCTCGACCGATCCGTTGCCGGGCGGCAGACCCGGACCCGCCACCCAGATGGCGAGCGGCGTGAGGATGATCGTGGCGATCGCCCAGATGATCACCACGCGCCGGAAATGGTTGACGTTGTCTGGACCGGGGGAGCGGTCCATCGAAGCCGCGGACATCACACCACCTTGATGTAGCCGTCCATGTACCCGACCGTGGCCATCGGACCGCCGACCCCGTTGATGAAGCCCAGCGCGCAGGGCACGAAGCACTGCCAGCGATACAGGCCGGGGCCGGGGGTGCGGATCGTGAACGAGATCGTCACGTGGGCATTGCTCAGCGCGCAGGGCGCGTTGGAACACAGGTTCTTGGCGGTTGCGGGAGGCCCGGGGAGCGGGACCGAGACGCCGATATTGGGGATCGCGAACACGTGCGAGGAGGCGGACGGATCCACCGCTGTGGTCGTCTTGCCGTCCACGCTGATCGTCCCGCCCACGGTGCCGGTCGCTTGGGCCAGGAATGGGT
>JALYTU010000266.1 GCA_030854125.1 Actinomycetota bacterium
AGCATGGAGCATCAGTTCATGAAAGGAAGCGTCCAGGGGGTCATGATGCGAGGCTGGCAGCAATGAACGCACTGGGTTGGGTGACGCCGCGCGCACTCGCAACGACGGACGTCGTGGTTACGATCTAGGTCTGGCTTCCGCGACGACATTTTCTACCCAGCTAGCTCCTGACGACGATCGGGTGCGCCGCGCGTTGTTCACGCTTCGGGAGAGCGCCGCCTATCTCGATGTTCCGACGTCGACGCTTCATCAGTGGGTGCGTCCCAGCGATGGTCCTGGGCTGGTAACGATCTTTCCAAGAGCTGGCCGGTCGGCCACCGTCCCCTTCGTCGGCTTTGCCGAGGCCTACGTGTTGAGCGTCCTGCGCCACGCGGGGGTCCCGATGCAGCGCATCCGGCCCGCGGTCGCCCGGCTCAGCGAGGAGTTCGGGCTCGACCACGCCCTCGCATCCCAGCGTGTGTACACCGACGGCGCCGAACTGATCTTCGACTACGCCAGCGCCAGCGACGACGACGCCCTGCTGACCGTTGTACGGACCGGCCAGGAACATCTCACTGAGGTCATCCGCGGGTATCTCAAGCGCATCAGCTACGGCGGAGATGGCTGGGCTGAGCAGATCCAGCTTCCGGCCTACACAGCCGCCGACGTGATCGTTGATCCAGAGCGCGCGTTTGGGCAGCCCCTCGTCATCCATGGCGGTGCCCGCGTCGAGGACCTCGTCGACCGATTCCGTGCCGGTGGCAGCGTCTCCGACATCGCCGAGGACTTCGGAGTCCCGCAGGACGAGGTCGAGGACGTCATCCGGGTTGCCACCCGCCTCGCTGCCTGAGTTCTTCATCGACCGCAGCCTGGGACGACACCTCGTCCCCAACGCGCTGCGCCAAGCCGGTGCGACCGTTCACTCGATGGCCGACGTCTACGGCGAGCGGATCGGCCAAGGACTTCAGGATGAAGAATGGTTGCGCGACGCCGGCACGCGCGGCTGGGTGGTCCTGATGAAGGATGCTCGCATCCGGCGTCGCCCCGCCGAACTGGAAGTCCTCATTGCACACCAGGTCCGCGCTTTCTGCCTGACCAACGCCAACCTCCGCGGCGCAGACCAAGCACAACGCCTCGTCGAAAACCTCAACCGCATCCTTCGCGTCGCCCAGACCCCGGGCCGTACATCTACGGCGTCTACGCCGGATCGGTCGGGCGGCTATGGCCGCGCTGACGCAGAATCGTTCTGCAGCAAGCGCTCGGCTACCGGAGGCCGGCCCCCGGACCGCACTTTCCACAAAGCTTGGAGCAGCGCAGAAGTCTCTGGCGTAACGGCGCTTGCGTCGCAATGCGAGCGTCAGATCGGGTCCGATACGAGCGATCAAAGCGAGCACGCGGTACGGCTCAACCTGACAGGAAGCAGCACTCTGATGGGTGCGTCGGCGCCGTCAGCCAGACTTCCGTCCGTGCGCTTCGTGATGAGCGACTTGGCTCCGTGCAACACGTCTGACGTGAAGGCTTCTTCCGAGTGACCGGCTGCAGATCAGCGTTGCTGGCCGCCAAGTCGGTGTTCCGCGAGCGTGACGTCAGACAGGAGCAGGCCGTTGCGGGCGCTTGCCGATGGGATGTTGAACAGCTACGGGCTGACTGCGGTGGGGAGTTCTGTCCCAAGCGTGCTTGGGTACAGGGGGTCGTGAAAGAGCTTGGCCGTCAGCGTGGTTGTCGATCGGAACATCGCGAAGACGAGGGCGGCCAGGACGGCCCCGGCCAGCGGTCCGGCGATGTACACCCAGAGATGCGGTAGTTCGGGAGCGAGCAGGGCCGGCGCGAGGCTGCGGGCGGGGTTGAGGCTGGTGCCGGTGTAGGGCGCGCCCTGCCAGACCAGCGTCGCCACCAGTAGCCAGTTGCCGAGGGGTGTCCATCGAGTGGTTCTGGTGCTGGAGGTCAGGAAGAAGATCATCAGGATGAGGGTGGCGGTCATCAGCGTTTCCAGGCCGGCCGCTTCGATCGGGGCGAACCCATGGCCGGGTTGAGTAGCGCCCAGGTGAAGGACAAGGGCGGTATTGCCCCAGGCCAGCCGAAGGACTGCCGCGGCAGTGATGGCCCCGAGGGTCTGCGCGGTGACGTAGCCGGCGAGATCATGTGGATGGACTTTGCGCTGGGTCCAGAACGCCACCGTGACGGCTGGGTTCAGATGTGCGCCGCTGAGCCGTCCGATCGGGCTGAGAGCCACGAGGCTGCCGGTGCCGGCGAACATCAGGCCGGTGAGCAGCAGCCGTGCTGACACGCTGTGCAGGTGCGGGGTGATCGGGCTGGTGGCCCCGAAGTCCAGGAATACTGCCGAGAGACCCCCGCTGAGCAGGATCGCGGTGCCGAGGAACTCGCATCCCCATTCGATCCAGTGCCAGCCGCCTTCAGCGTCCTTGCGTGCGACGGTGGTGACGGTTTTCCCGGCGCGGCCGAGGACGGTGCGTTCGGTGGGGATGGATCAGCCGTCCGCGTCTTCTGCCCGGGTGATCAGCGCGGCCGAGGCGGGCACGCCGATCGATACGTCGTCGGGCTGGCGGCCGGCCGACGCCCAGTCAAGGCCGACGCGTAGTCGTCGGTTGGCCGTAGGTAGGGCATAGAGGTGATAGCCGAGCGTGACGAGCTTCGCTGGTCGGCCGCGGAGATGCAGGCCGAGCGGGGTGGCGGCGGCGTCGGGGCCGCCGAGGTCGACCACCAGTCCAAGGTCGTGGTGGCGGTACGGACGCGCGGAGCGGTCGCCGAGGCCGAGGTCGGCGAGGAGGTTGCGAGCCGCCGCGGTCGCCTGGCGCATCGCGTGCTGCGCTGTCGGGGGACAGAGCGGCTGCTTGCCGTTCGCTTCGGGTGAGGCGGTCAGGTCAGTGACCGCCGCTGTATCGCCGATCGCGTAGACCGACGGATGGCTCGGGACGCGGAGGTAGGCATCGACGTTGAGTCGGCCCTTGGTGCTGGGTAGACCCAACGTGGCGATCAGCGGGCTCGCGGTCACCCCCGCGCACCAGATTAGAGTGCTGCAATCCAGAACGGATCCGTCGGTGAGGGTGACCTGACTGGCGGTGATCTCGGTGACGCTGACGCCTAAGCGCACGTCGACTCTGCGTCGCTGGAGCAGCTGCATCGCCGAGTGGCCCAGCCGGCTGCCGAGTTCGGGCATCACAGCTTTGGCGGCGTCGACCAACAGCCAATGGGGATCTTCGGACTTCAGCGCGGGGTAGAGCGGCAGGAGATTCTCGGTGAGGCGCGCCATCTGAGCGGTCAGCTCGACGCCGGCGTATCCGGCGCCGACGACGAGGAACGTGAGAGCAGCCCGGCGACGAGCGGGGTCGGTGAGCACGCTCGCGGACTCCAGACGGCGCAGGAGATGGTCGCGCAGGTACAGCGCTTCGGTGATGGTCTTGAGCCCGATCGCGTGGTCAGCGAGACCGGGGATGTCGAGCAGCCGGGTGACGCTGCCCGGGGCTAGCAGCAGCCGGTCATAGCTCAGCTCCTGGGCCTCGCCTTCGGTGTTTGAGTAAGCGAGCGTGTTGGCCCTCAGGTCGACGCCGGTGGCTCGACCTCGGATGATCCGAGCTCCGCGAAGCGTCGAGGCGAGCGGGATCACCGCTGACCTCGGGTCCACGGTGCCAACAGCGACGTCGGGCAGCAGCGGCTGGTAGAGGAACCCGTCGGTCGCCGCGAGAACCGTCAGATCGACGCCAGCGCCACATAGTCGACGCGCGGCGAAGAACCCGCCAAACCCCGATCCGACGACGAGGACTCGCGGCGTCACAGTCCGACGCTGCCCTGCATGATGCCGCCGTCGATTACGACGGTGGTGGCGGTCATGTATCCGGCCTTGCCTGAAGCCAGGAAGACGACCACGTCGGCGATCTCGCTGGATTTGGCCATCCGCCCCAGCGGGATGGCGGCATCGAGCGCCTTCATCTTGGCGGGATCGCTTTCGGTGGAGGCGTTGATGGGAGTGCTGACCGCGCCCGGAGCGATGTTGACGATCCGGATGTCATGCCCGCCGAGCTCGACTCCAGCGGTTCGGGTCAGCATCCGCATGCCGCCCTTGGAGACGCAGTAGGCGGCGTTGCCGGGCATCGGCCAGTCCTCGTGCACTGAGGAGATGTTCAGGATCAAACCTCCGCCGCCTTGGGTGATGAACTGCTTGGCTGCGGCTTGGGTGCTGAAGAACGCGCTTCTGAGGTTGATCGCCATCACCTTGTCAAAGTCAGCCTCGGTGGTGTCCAGCAACGACGTCCGCGTCTCGATTCCTGCGTTGTTGATCAGAACATCCAGCCGGCCGTAGGTATCCACAGCCGCCTGCGTCATGCGCTGCAGATCCGCGGCCTGCGACACGTCGGCTTGCACACCGACCGCGTGCCCGCCCGCCGCCTCGACCTTGCCGATCAGCTCGGTCGTCTCCTCGGGATGCGCGACATAATCGATCACGACGTTGGCACCTTCGACCGCTGCTGCCAGCACGATCGCCTCCCCGATGCCGCTGTTGCCGCCGGTGACCACGATGGATTTGCCTGACAGCAACATTTGGAGCTCGCTTTAGTTGAGGTGAGATTCACGTTCGGTCCACGACGCAAGGTACTGCGAGTTCAGGGCCTGCAAGAATCGCGGCATGGCACGCATCGAGGACTACGCCGTCCTCGGCGACCTCCAGACCGCAGCGCTGGTCAACACCGCCGGATCGATTGACTGGTTGTGCTTCCCGCGTTTTGATTCGCCGGCGTGCTTCGCAGCGCTGCTGGACACCCCAGACGCCGGGCACTGGCAGGTCGCCCCCGTATCCGGGGGCACCTGCACCCGCCGCTGGTACGTCGAGAACACACTGGTACTGGAGTCCGAGTGGACCTCGCTTGCAGGGACCGTCCGCGTAATCGATTTCATGCCCCCGCGCGGACACGCTCCTGATGTCGTGCGAATCGTTGAGGGGATCTCCGGCGCCGTCCCGATCCGGTCCAGCCTGCGTCTGCGCTTTGACTA
>JALYTU010000267.1 GCA_030854125.1 Actinomycetota bacterium
CCCGAGCGTAACCGACACCGGCTCCAGCGCCGACTCGGCCGCGCGCAGGTCCTCGGTGCCGATCGTGAACGAGACCTCGGCGTCGCTGCCCTCGGTCTGCGGCTCGTTCTGGATGATCGTGTCCACATTGCAGTTGGCCTCGGCCAGAGCAGTGAAGATCGAGGCCGCTGCGCCCGGACGGTCCGGGACGCCGACGAGCGTGATCCGGGCCTCGTCGGTCGAATGGGTGACGGCGGTGATGAGGGGATGTTCCATCGTCTCGTCTTCTCGCAGGACAAAGGTACCGGGGCCGGGATCGAAGCTGGAGCGGCAGTGGATCCGCACCCCGTGGGTCCGCGCGTACTCGACCGAGCGCAGCTGCAGCACCTTGGCGCCCGAGGCGGCCATCTCGAGCATCTCCTCAAAGCTGACCTGGGGAAGCTTGCGCGCGTCCGGGACGATCCGCGGGTCGGCACTGAACACGCCGGCTACATCGGTGTAGATCTCGCACACCTCGGCGCCGATCGCCGCCGCTAGCGCGACCGCGGTGGTGTCCGAGCCGCCGCGGCCCAGGGTGGTCACATCGCGGCTGGTCGAGACGCCCTGAAAGCCGGCCACGAGCACGATCAGCTCGTCGGCCAGCGCCTCCGAGATCCGCTCGGCGCGCACGTCGATGATGCGGGCCTTGGTGTGCGAGGTGTCGGTGACGATCCCCGCCTGCGAGCCCGTGAGCGAGATCGCGCGATGACCGAGATCGTTGATCGCCATCGCGCACAGCGCGCAGGAGATGCGCTCGCCGGTGGAGAGCAGCATGTCCATCTCGCGCCGGTCCGGATCGGGTGAGACCTCCTCGGCCATCGCGATCAGTTCGTCGGTCGTCTTGCCGCGCGCGGACAGGACGGCGACGACGCGCTTGCCGGACTCGCGCTGGGCGACGATCCGCCGGGCGGCGTGCTTGATCCGCTCCGCGGTGGCCACCGACGTACCGCCGAACTTCATGACCACGGTCTCAGGCACGGCGAGAAGGGTACGAGACGCCGGAGCTCGGGGCGCTCAGCGCCGCCTACACCGACCGGCGGCCGGCGAACGCGCGGCCGAGCGTGAGCTCGTCGGCGTACTCGAGGTCGGCCCCGACGGGCAGGCCGCTGGCCAGCCGGGTCACGGTCAGCTCTGGCCGGCGCTGACGCAGGCCACCGGCGATGTGCAGCGCCGTCGCCTCGCCGGTGGTGGTCGGGTTGGTGGCGATCACGACCTCCCGCACGCCGTTGGCCTCCGCGCGGGCGTAGAGCTCGCCGATCTTCAGGTCCTCGGGGTCGATGCCGTCGATCGGCGACAGCGCGCCGCCAAGCACGTGGTAGCGGCCCGAGAACTCGTGGGTGCGTTCGATCGAGATGACATCCGACGGCTCCTCGACGACGCAGATCAGCTCGTCGTCGCGGCGCTCATCCGAGCAGATCCGGCACCGGGGTCCGTCGGCGAGGTTGAAGCACACCTCGCACAGCCCGATGCGCTCCTTGACCTCGCGGATCGCGTCCGCAAGCGCGCCCGCCTCCTCGTCACTGGCCCGCAGCAGGTGGAAGGCCAGCCGCTGAGCGGTGCGGCCGCCGACCCCCGGCAGCCGGGACAGCTCAGTGATCAGGCGCTGTACAGGCGGGGCGTACACGGGCCCCTCAGGGGGTCGCTCCGGCAGGGCCCACGGTTACATGCCCGGCAGGCCGAGCCCGCCCAGACCGCCCAGACCGCCGGCGATGCCGCCCATCTTGGCCGCCGCGCGCTCCTGGGCAGCGCGCAGCCCCTCGTTGACGGCGGCCAGGACCATGTCCTGCAGTAGTTCGACGTCGTCGGGATCCACCGCCTGGGGATCGATCGTGATCGATTTGACCTCGAGATCGCCGGTCACCTTGACCGTGACCATCCCCCCGCCCGCCGAGGCCTCGACGACCTCGTCCTTGAGCGACTCCTGGGCGGCGATCATGTCCTCCTGCATCTTCTGGGCCTGCTTGAGCAACTGCTGCATGTTGGGCTGGGGACTCATCTGGCCTCCTGATCGGGATCTTCGAGGACTTCCTCGGCGTCGAACTCCTCCATGAAGCGTCGCACGAGTTCCTCGCCGTCGACGTCGACTGGCACCGCCGGCGTCGGCACCGGGGCCGCGTCGCGCAGCTCGTACTGCAGGCGCAACGAGGCTCCGGTGATCGACCGGACGGCCTCCGCGGTGGCCCGGCGGTAATCGTCCTGCTCGGCCTTGCGCTTGAAGAACGCCCCGCCGGCCGGGAAGGCGAGCGTGAGCAGGTCGCCGCTCAGGCTGACCGGTCGTGCGGCCTCGAGGGTCGCCGCGAGCATCGCGTTGGCTTTGCGGACGAAGTCCACCACCGCCGGCCACGCGGTGACCAGCGTGTCGAGCTCTGGCGCTGTACCGAGCCCGTTGAAATCGACGGATTCGGGAGCGGCCGGCTCTGGGACCGACGGGGGCAGTCCGGGCTCGGCGGGCGACGGGTCAGCTGCGGCCGGGGTCGCGGGTGGCGCTGGCTCAGCCGGCGTCGGCGGCCGAGCCTCGGCAGGTGCGGGTGGCACGGGCGGAGCGGACGGAACCGGCACGGCGGCCGTCCCCGCTCCGGCAGGAGCGGATCCCGAGACGAGGCGTCGCACGACCTGCTCGAGCTGATCGATGCGCGTGAGCAGCGCCGAGGTCGACGGATCCACCTCGGGCGCGGCGGCCTTGATGAGCACGAGCTCGAGCTGGATCCGGGCCTGAGCGCCGTTGGCGGTCGCCTCCAGCGCCCCAGCGACGAGATCCAGCAGCCGGATCACCTCGGCGCCTGAGAGCGCCCGGGCTTGGGACAGCAGCCGCTCGTCGCGCTCGGGGGTCACCCGCAGCTCGGGCGGGACCTCGCCGAGCATGCGCACGGCCAGCAGCTCGCGGCCGTGGACCTCGAGATCGCGGAGGATCTGGCCCGGGTCGCGGCCGGCCTCGGTCAGCGCACCGGCGCGCCGCAGTGCCTGCGCGGGATCGCGGGCCAGCACGGCGTCGATCGCCTCGAACAACTGCTCGGCGTCGGCCACCCCGAGCACGCTGAGCACGTCGGGGGCGGTGATCGTCTCCGCCCCGGCGTACGTGAGCAGCTGCTCGAGCGTGCCGAGCGCGTCCCGGAAGCTGCCGGTGGCATGGCGGGCGATCAGCGCGACCGCGGCCGGCTCGATCGCGATCTGCTCGCTGGCGGCCACGCGACCCACGACGTGACTGACCTGCGCGACCGTCGGACGGCCGAAGTCAAAGCGATGGCAGCGGTCCACCACGGTCGGCAGGACCTTCTGCGCCTCGGTGGTGGCAAGCACGAAGATCGTCCGTGGCGGCGGCTCCTCCAGGGTCTTGAGGAACGCGTTCCAGGCCTGGGGGGAGAGCATGTGGGCCTCGTCCAGGATGTAGACCTTGTGGCGGCCCGACACCGGCGCGTAGGCCACCTTCTCCCGCAGGTCACGGATGTCGTCGACCGAGTTGTTGGAGGCGGCGTCCATCTCGATCACGTCCAGCGAGGACGCGCGGGCGATCGAGACGCAGGAGTCACACACCCCGCACGGGGTGACCGTCGGCCCCTGCTCGCAGTTCAGGCAGGCGGCGAGGATCTTGGCCGTGCTCGTCTTGCCGGTGCCTCGCGAGCCCACGAACAGGTAGGCATGGTGGACCTGCCCGCGTTGCACGGCGTTGGACAGCGTGCGCACGATCTGCTCCTGGCCGACGACGTCGGCAAAGGTGCGGGGACGGTGGCGGCGGTAGAGGGACGGGCCGGTCGACACGGGAAGTCGAGTCTAGATGCCGCCCCGGCCACCGCCGGCGCGGGAAAAGTGGACCGTGCACCCTCTGTTGTTGCCGTACCCGAGGCCGCACTCACCATCTGGACACTTCGATCAAGCCCTCCCACTGCGCCTGCCGGTGACCGCTTAAGGCTGCTTCCTTCCGGACCTGACCTGGTTCACGGGCCGACATCGCAATGGGACCTGATCATCAACGCAGCCAGATGGGGCGCTGACCTCGGGCCTGGAGCCCCTAAAGAGGGAATTCAGCCCCGCTAGAGCGGATTGTGGGTACAGGGCACCGCTATCACCCCGCCTAGCACGGTCCGGCGAGAATCCTAGTCGGTCGGCATGCGCCCGGGGCCGTCGCCCCCGGAGCCGAGGGCAGCGCCGTGTATCGTCAGCGCGCTATGTCGGTCGCTGTCATCGGGTTGGGCTATGTCGGGTTGCCGCTCGTGGTCGCCTTCGCCGAGGCCGGTCAGCGGGTGATCGCAATGGACATCGACGCAGCCAAGGTCGCAGCGGTCACCGCCGGGGAGTCCTACATCGAGGACGTGCACTCCGACCGGCTGGCGGCCGCGGCGGCGCGGATCACCGCCACCACCGAGATCGAGCCGCTGCGCGAAGCCGACGCGATCCTGATCTGCGTCCCGACTCCCCTGTCGGCCAACCGCGAGCCCGACCTCGGCCCCCTGCTCGCCTCCGCGCGCGCCCTGGCGGGCATCGTGCGCGCGGGCCAACTCGTCGTGCTGGAGTCCACCACCTACCCCGGCACGACCCGTGAGCAGCTGGTGCCGCTACTGCAGGCCGGGGGCCTGCGGGTCGGCGAGGACCTCAACGTCGCCTTCTCTCCCGAACGGGTCGACCCCGGGCGCACGGACTTCACGATGCGCACCACTGCCAAGCTCGTCGGCGGGGTCACCCCCGCCTGCACGGAGCGCGCCGCCGCCCTGTACGGCCAGGTGTGCGATCACATCGTCCGCGTCTCCACGCCCGAGGTGGCCGAGATGGCCAAGCTGTTGGAGAACATCTTCCGCTCGGTCAACATCGCCCTGGTCAACGAGCTGACGATGCTCGCCGACCGGATGGGGATCGACATCTGGGAGGTGATCGATGCCGCGGCGACCAAGCCCTACGGCTTCATGCGCTTTGAGCCCGGCCCGGGGATGGGCGGGCATTGCCTGCCGGTCGATCCCTTCTACCTGGCCTGGCG
>JALYTU010000268.1 GCA_030854125.1 Actinomycetota bacterium
GTCCCACTCGGACGCGATGGCGGTCTCCGGGAACTCCAGCTCGGCCCCGCATTTCATGCACACGGTGTCCTCGAGCTTGAGCACGCGGCCGCATTCCGGACACTGCCGACGCAGCTCGCGGTTCTCGCAGCGGTAGAAGACGGCGGTCGCCAGCCCGATGAACGGGACGCAGAACGACACCAGGAACCACATCCAGAATGAGCTGCCCTTCATCCGGCCGATCATGCCTCCGGCCAGCCCAAAGAAGCCCAGGATCACCAGCAGCCCGAGACCCTGCACTCAGACCTCCTTGGAACGGCTCAGAGCAGCGTGTTCAGGGCCCACAGCACGGCCACGACCGCGGCCACGGCGGCCACGATCCAGAACACCGTGACGACCAGCCCGATGACGATGTGGATGGCCAGCGCCGCGATGGCGACCACCACGAGGCCGGCAACCGCGCGCTTCAGGACGGGAGGCTTGCTGCGGGATCCCTCGATGTCGGTTCGCATAGCCCTCAATCGTAGCGCGCGCCGCACCGCGCCCCGCGTTATCGGCGGGGCGCGGATGGGGTGACATGGCCGGCAGGAGCGCCGGGGCGAAAGGTCACCGTCTCCACCCACCCGTTATCCGCGGCCGATCCGCCGGAAAACCAGGCCCTCGGACCGCCACGTCTGCGGATCGAGCGTGCCCCGGCCGTCGACGAGAACCCTCAGCCCGGGCAGGTCGCGCGGCGCCAGCTCGGTGAACTGGCGATGATCGGCCTGCACTACCGCGGCGGTGACCGGCTCGCCGTCCCACGGCTCAAACCCGAGCGCACGCAGCTCGGCGGCGTCATAGAGTGGATCGGTGGCCACCGCGATCGCGCCGCGCGCCCGCAGCTCGGCGGCAAGCGGGAACGCGCCGGAGAACGCCGTCTCCTTGACGCCGCCGCGGTAGCTGACCCCGAGGATCAACACCCGCGCACCCGCCAACCCTTCGTCGAGCGCCCCGGCGAGGACGTCGACGACATAGGCGGGCATCGCCTCGTTGACGGCGCGCGCCGCCGCGGGCAGGCGCGCCGACGGATCCCCGCTGAGATAAAACCGCGGGTAGACGGGGATGCAGTGCCCGCCGACGGCCACCCCCGGCTGGTGCAGATGCGAGAACGGCTGCGAGTTCGCCGCCTCGATAACCAGACCGAGATCGATGCCGTGACGATCGGCGAAACGCGCGAACTCGTTGACCAGCGCGATGTTCACGTCGCGATACGTCGTCTCGGCCAGCTTGGTCAGCTCCGCCGCCTCCGCCGAGCCCAGCCGCCACACTTCGGCGCCGAGAAACGACGAGTACAGCTCGGCCGCCCGCAGCTCTCCGGCCTGGCTGAGACCGCCGATCAACTTCGGATAGCTCTCCAGGTCAGCGAAGATCCGCCCCGAGTAGACCCGCTCGGGACTGTGCACACAGAAGAACTCCTCCTCGGCGCGCAGGCCCGACAGGTCCGCCAGCGCCGGGGAGATCCGCGACCGCGTCGTCCCGACGGGGATCGTCGTCTCGATGCTGACCACTGTCCCCGGCTGCAGGCCACGGGCGATGTCGGCGACGACGGCATCGATGATCGCGAAATCCGGGTTAGCGTCCTCGTCGACGATCAACGGCGCGACGGCCACCACCAGATCCGCGCCCGCGCGCACCACCTCGGTCGTGTCCGTGCTCGCCCGCAGCCGCCCGGACGCCACAAACTCGCGGAGCGCGTCGGCCAGTCCGGCCTCCCCCGGAAACGGCTCCTCGCCGGCGTTGACCAGCTCGACGACCCGCGGATCGACATCGCAGCCCACGACCTCATGGCCGGCCATCGCGATCTTCGTCGCCAACGGCAGCCCGATCTTTCCCAGAGCAACAACGACCGCTCGCATCACGCGCCGGGGGACGCCGCCACACGGACCGTCTCGCCGCTGCTCGCGCTGCGCAACACGGCCTCGGCACCCTCGACGATCTCGACCCCCTTCTCCAGCGTCACGACCTCGGCGTCGGGACGCCCGTCGAGCAGGTCGAGGAACGTCTCGAGCTCGATCCGCAACGGCTCCTCGCGACGCAGCGCATAGCGCGTCACGTCGCCCTCGCTGACGCCGCGGAACTGCTGCGCGGCGGACCACACGACCCCCATCTCCCCATTCTCATAGAAGAACAGGTCGCCGGTCAGCGAGTCGGCCTCGAGCAGGCCACGCTCGCCGAGCACGCGCGCGCGGCGGACCTTCGCCGGCGAGACCCAATCGACGACCAGGTTGAAGGCGGCGCCGGAGGCCAGCGCGCCGGTGGCGAGCACGAGGTCCTCGTGGTCGCGCCCCGTCAAGTACTGGGTCTGCGCCGCCACGCTCGCGATCGGCGAATCGGCCAGCCAGCTGACGAGATCGATGTCGTGGGTGGCCAGGTCCTTGACCACGCCGACGTCCTGGATGCGTGACGGGAACGGGCCGCTGCGCACCGTCGACACCGTGAACAGCCGCCCGATCTGCCCGCCGAGCATCCGGCGGCGCATCTCCTGCAGCGCCGGGTTGAACGAAAGCGCCGGGAGAAACCGGCATGGAGCTGGGGATGAGAGAGCCCTACATCGAAGGAGTAGCGATCCACGGTGACCCCGAGTCATGCGTTGGCGTTCCGCGAGGGCGCAGCGAAGCGTTGACAGGGGCACGTGCAGGCTGGGCTATTGAGCCGCGAAATCAGGCGATTCGGGGTGCCGACGTCGTGTTTATAGGCGGAAGGCCACATCGCGGGCAGCGCTATCGCAAGCTGCCAGCGGACCCCGCGCGGTCGAAGAACCTGTGCATGCACGGAATCTCCATGTGCGAGACCCGGGAGATCCGACGGGCGCCCGTTGCGTTGATGGCGCGGCGGGCCGCTCGGGGAAGGCCAAGGCCGTAATCCCGAGATGAACGAACGTCGGAAGTCAGACAGGCCCGTAGTACCGACGAAGCTGCCGAACAAGCCCGGGGAACCGGAGGCGGAGGTGGTGGAGGAAAGGGGCCTGGCCAAGGGGAACGCGGACAGCAAAACACGCCCCGGACACAGTGCCGGAGTGAGCGCGACAAGTGCGCTGGATCGCGTGCGCCGAGTAGCACGGAAGGACAAGGATGTGCGGTTCACCGCGCTTCTGCACCACGTCGACGTCGATCGTCTGCGGGCGGCGTATTGGGCGCTGAAGCCCAAGGCCGCGCCGGGAACTGATGGCGTCACGTGGGAGGACTACGGGCAGGATCTGGAGGCAAATCTCCAGGATCTGCACGGCAGGGTCCATCGCGGGAGCTACCGGCCGAAACCGTCACGCAGAGTGTTCATCCCGAAGGCGGACGGGCGGCAGCGACCGCTCGGGATCGCCTCGTTGGAGGACAAGCTCCTCCAACGGGCGGTCGTCGAGGTGTTGAACGCGATCTACGAGACGGAGTTTGTCGGCTTCTCCTACGGGTTCCGGCCCGGGCGCAGCCCGCACAGGGCGTTGGACGCGCTCGCGGCCGGGATCGTGAGGAAGAAGGTGAACTGGGTGCTCGATGCGGACATTCGTGGGTTCTATGACGTCATCGATCACGAGTGGATGCTGAAGTTCCTCGAGCACCGGATCGCAGACAGGCGCGTGTTGCGCCTGATTCGCAAGTGGCTGAAGGCAGGAGTCATCGAAGACGGGGAGTGGTCAGAGACGTTGGAGGGGACGCCGCAAGGGTCATCGGCATCGCCGTTGCTCGCGAACGTGTTTCTTCACTACGTCTTTGACTTATGGGCCGATCAATGGAGACGTCGTAACGCGCACGGCGACATGGTCATCGTGCGGTTTGCTGACGACAATATTGTGGGCTTCGAGCACCAGAAGGATGCGCAACGGTTCCTCGTCGACCTGCGTGGCAGGCTGGCGAAGTTCGGCTTGGAGCTGGCGCCCGAGAAGACGCGGCTGATCGAGTTCGGGCGGTTCGCCGCCGAGAATCGCAGGGCGCGCCGCTCGGGCAGGCCTGAGACGTTCCAGTTCCTCGGCTTCACGCATATCTGCGCGAAGTACCGGAACGGACGCTTCATGCTCAAGCGCATCACCGACTCGAAGCGATTGCGGGCGAAGCTGCACAAGGTCAAGACCGAGTGCAGACGGCGCATGCATCTGCCCATCCCCGAACAGGGCCAGTGGCTGGCCAGCGTCGTGCGAGGACACCTCGGCTACTACGCCGTGCCAGGCAACATCGAGGCGGTTGAAGCCTTTCGTGATCAGGCGACCCGGCACTGGTATCAGGCGCTTCGGCGCCGGAGTCAGCGTACGAGTCTGAACTGGACGCGGATGCACCGCCTCGCGGCCCAATGGCTCCCTCCAGCCAAGATCATGCATCCCTGGCCTGACGCGCGTTTGGACGCTTGGACCCGAGGCAGGAGCCCAGTGCGCTAGCAGTGCACGCTGGGATCTGTGCGGGGGGCTGCCCGAGCCCGCGAGGGTGAAGGGCAGTCCCTACCGCGATCGGCATGGAGATGGAGATGAGAGAGCTCTACATCGAAGGAGTAGCGATCCACGATGGCCCCGAGCCGTGCGTGGTCGCCCGTGAGGGCGGCGGCGAAGCGTCGGTAGGGGTACGCGCAGGCTGGGCTATCGAGCCCCGAAATTGGTGCTGTTGAGGTGCCGACGCTCTCACAACCTGCGGAAGGCAATATCGCTGACGGCGTTTTTCGCGAGCCGTTGGCGGACCTCGCGGGGTCCAAGAACCTGTGCATGCGCGGAATCTCCATGCGCGAGAACCGGGAGATCCCACGATCACCCGCTTGTGGTGATGGTAGGGCGGGTCGTGCGGGGAACGCTTTGGCGGTAATCCCGTGATGGACGAACGTCGGAAGTCAGACGATCCTGTAGTACCTGCGAAGTGTGTGTCACGAACGTTGGAGGAGGACTATGTAGGTAGAACTCCATAAAGCGGTGCTGTGCGAGAGATGGAGGCTTGTTGGCCCTCCGGCGTCGGCCCTGCGGGGGTGGGCGTCAAACCGCCTCGATGCTGCGTTG
>JALYTU010000008.1 GCA_030854125.1 Actinomycetota bacterium
CAATGACCAGGCCCTCTCGGGATCCTGCTGAATTGCCGTGCATACCCGGGCAACGCCGGGCGTGTAGGCCATTGAGAGGTCATCGCGCGTCTTGACCGGGCTCGTGGGGTTGACCTCGATCTTGCCGCCCAGATGCATCAGAAAGGTGCGGTCAGAGACGTGCTCGACGGTGGCATCCTCCAGACCCCGGACCGCCGCCACGACCGACTCGCCGTGCGTCGCATCTACGCACGCGACGGTCACGTCGCGCACCACCTCAGCGTTCTCGACCCGCACGAGGTCGATCGCGCCGAGGATCGCGCCGGTCTTGCCAATCGCGCCAGCGACCCGCGCGAACGCACCCGGCCGCTGCGGCCCGCGCACGCGTACGGTGATGCTGTAAGAAGCTGATGGCTGGATCACCGTGGTCGGCGCCGCCGGGACCGCAGTGAACACGGACGTGCCGATGTCCGGCGCCCCGGTGCGACCGTCGCTATCAGGTGTCATCACGAGGTTTCAATTTACCAGCGGGCTGTATTTGCGAGACTTTCGTGATCGCCACGGGTAGTCTCGAACCACCGACCTCTCGCGCGTCAAGCGAGCGTAACAATATGCCTGAAACCAGCCGCTTTGCAGGCTTTCCCACCGATACAGGGGTGTCCTAGGCACCGCAGACCCGCCTCCTCGACGATGCACAGTGCGTCGTCAACTGCCCGGATTCGTGTGCGCGATGCCGTAGCTAGCAGCATCGAGAGGCCCCGAAGCTGCGGTGGGATCCCGGACGAGATCCTGATCTTCCGCGACACGCTTGTCCGCCATTTCGGTGACGATCGCGAACGCCGGAGCCGACACTGCCGCTCTCGCGTCAGTGCTTGCAGCTGGAGCGGACGAAGCTAGCGCTCCCGAGGGCTCGACGGGATTGTCCGCGAAACCGCCCGCCGCGGGACCGGTCAGCGTCAAACGCGAGATCCGGCGTCCGTCACCAAGGTCCCGAGCGAGCCGACTTCGCTCTGGATGCCACCATCAGGCATACACTCGCTCCATGTCAAACGATGATGAGATCCGTGGGTCCGGGCAGTCCCCGGACAGCTCGATGAGCGGATCGGCGCGGTTCAGGATCGGCACCGAGGTCGTCGCGAGGGATGCGGTCTGCGGAGAGCTGAGCCGGGTGATCATCGATCCGGTCGCAAAAGCGCTCACCCATCTCGTGGTCGCGCCCAGGCACCACGGTGGGCTTGGTCAGCTGGTTCCGATCGAGCTTGTCGAGGCGACCCACGATGATCAGATTCGATTGAACTGTGACGCGGCGCAGTTCCGCGCGCTAGAGGATTCCCAGGATGTAGAGGTTCTGCCGGCGAGTAGCAGCGCGTGGGGCTACGGAACCGGCCAGGCCCAGATGTGGCCTTACTACGGACTTGGGATGGGTGCCGGCGGGGTGGGGATGGGCCTCGGCGGTGGACCGCAGCCGGTCGTCATCGACCGGGTGCCGCTCGGAGAGGTGCAAGTGCGTCGAGGCGATCAGGTGCACGCCACCGACGGGTGGATCGGGTCTGTTCAGGGACTGGTGATCGACCCCAAAGATCACCACGTGACCCACGTGCTTCTGCAAGAGGGCCACCTGTGGGGCCGCAAACAGGTCGCGATCCCGATCCGGACAACGTCGCGGATGCAGAGCGGAATACGAGTAGAACTGACCAAGGACCAGGTGCATCACCTGCCGCCGGTCGATCTGAGTTCCAGCCCCTAATCAGCGCGACTTTCCGCGCCGCCCCCAGACCGCTTTCTCGGCCAACCACCAGCCCCGAGGCCCGCGACCTCGATTTCGCGGGCGATGACCTCGTGGCCGAGCGCGACCACGATCGGCTATGCGGTCCTTGCGTTCGTTGGCCGCCGGTCGCCGATGTCCTGGCGCGTGCTCGGGCACCGCGTCCAGACGACGGGACCCGGGCCGGTGCTCGTCTCCCACGGCAGCCGCGCGGCAGCGGCCAGATCGGCGGCGGACAACGCTGCCGTTGCGTGGTTGCCAGGAGCTGGCCGGCACGATCGCTCAGATCGGGCCGCCCAGGCGCGCGCCCGGCGACTCGTGTGCCCTCAAGACCTCCCTGACTGACCGGTTGAAGTCCCGAAATTGACTCAAAGGAGGCACAGAGTCGGTGTCGCAGACCCCGTATTCACCAATTGTCGGTTCCGCCGCTGTCTCGGAGCCCGGTTCCGGGGCGCTCGTAGAGCGTGACTCCGTGCTCGAGGATCGACTGCAGGAAGGGGGACCGGGCGCTCTCGGCAGTGTCGGCTTCGTCCTGCGTGCACAGGACGATGTCGATGGGTGGGAAGCTCGTCGCGACAAGCTGACGTGCCCTGCGCCTCGGGATCTCGGGATCGTCTGCGAGGTTGGTGATCACGAGCAGGTCGACGTCACTGCCCGGCCTCGCGGATTCCGCGGCGTAGGAGCCGAAGAGCACGATTCTCGTTGGCGCGAAGGCGCGCACGAGACGGGCCACGGGAACGCGCAGAAACCGCGGGATGTCGCCGGCGGGCGTCAGCTATGCCGCCTGAAAGGGGATCATCAGAAGGACGTCAGAGATCTCATCGGGTGTGAGGGATTGGAAGTTGCCTCCGGCCGCGCCGGCCGTGCGGATTTTGAACGACCAGGTGCCCGGTGACGCGGGCGGCGGCACGATCGCACCCGAGATGACGTTCGGCTGGGAGGCTCCCGCGACTGGCGTCAGCGTCACATCGGCGGTGGCCAGCGGCGGATCGGGCCGTAGCACGAAGTTCCCGGGCAGATTGGTCGTGACGAGCACGGTCAGGCTGGTGATCGTGATCGTCTTGCCTCGTGACCAGTTGGGGAACCTCGAGGGCGAGACGTCCAGAATGAGCGTCTGCCCCGCGCCCGCCCCCGGGTGCGCGAGGAACTGCTGCCAGACCGAGTCAGGGAAATCCTTCGTCGCGCTGAGAATGATGGCCCCGGCCGTCGGGGCGTTGGCAGCGTTGTCGGCCTGGACCGCCTGCTTGAACGTGTCACCGCCGTCGAGCGCGCTGTAGTACAGGCGCAGCACGATGTCCGACACGCCGGCGAGGTCAATCTCGTTGGTCGCGGGCGGCAGCTCAAGATGCCACGAACTGATCGCCCCGGCGCCTTCGAACGGCAGGTAGCGCTGGTCGTTGAGGTTGTCGTTGATCGCCGTCAGGAACAGGCCTGGGTCGTCCTGCCCGTTGCCCAGGACGATCTTCTGCGGCACCGCGCCGAACTCGTCGATGAAGCGAGCATCCGCGGCGCCTTGGCGGCCGTACGCGGCGCCGAGATCGGTAGTCGTGCGGACGCTGTTGTGCTTCATGGTCAGCGTGCACTTGACGTTGTCGAATCGGCCGGGACTGGGATAGACGACCGTCACGCTGACGCGCTGGAGCCGACGCTGGTAATGCCCGGGATAGTCGCCGTCGAACAGCGACTCCGGCAGGTCGAAGTCACAGGCGCCGTGCTCGAGCAGGGCCAGGAGGGCGTGCGGATCGAGCGCCGCGAGCGACACGAACCGGCTGATCTCGAACCGGCGCGCGTTCTTGTCCAAGTAGGAGGCCTCCATCCGCCGGAGGTCCAGGGTCAGCGCTTCGCCGGCCTGAAGCCCCTTCTTCAGGTTGTCCCAGTATCCGAACTGGATGAAGGAGCTGTCGGTCAGGCCGAGCTCGTACCGGTAGCAGCGCTCCACCTGCTGGCAGAGCTTGTAGGCAAGCCGGTAGCCTCCGAAGTACGTGTCGGACAGCCGGCCGATCATCCAGTCGTACAGGTCCTCGCTGGTGAACATGTCCGTGAGGTAGTCGATCTGGTGCTGGAGGCGGTCGAGCTGGTTCTGGTGGTTGGCCAGCTGCTGGACGGCCAGGTCGTGGCGGATTTGGGCGGCGGCGATCTGAGCCTGGACCTGCTGGCCCTGGATCCCCGCCTCCTTGGCCTTCTCGTCGTTCTGCTCGCTGCGCTCCTGGAAGGTGCCGGCCATCATCAGGGCGTCGCTGCCCTTGTCGAGCGCGACCGCGGCCGCCTTACCAGCGTCGCCGGCGTGCGCGAGAGCCTGACTGAGGTGCCAGCCACCCGTTTGCGTGTCGGCCGCCGGCGTCCCGCCGAAACCCGCGACGCCGAGGGTGAACTCCGGGATGGCAGCCAACCCGCCGGCGATCAGGAACATCGCGGCGATTACCGCGTTCTCGGCCGCAAGCGTGCTCTTCAGGGTCAGGGCGAACGCCTCGTAGGTGTTCGCCCACGGCCGATGTGCGGCGAAGTCCTGCTGGGCCTGGGCGAGCTCGAGCGCATGCTGGAGCGCCTCGAGGTCCTGCGCGGCGGCGTCGATCTGCGACTGCAGGACCTGGCCGTTCTCGGTCTCGATCTGTTGCTGTTGCCCCGCCAGCAAGAGTGCGAGCGCGGCCGCGTCGTTCTGCGTGAGCGCGGCCTGGAGCTCAGCGCCGTAGGCCATCACGGAGTTGCAGAAGTCGAGCGCCTGCTGATAGAGGGCCGTGAACCGGTAGCCCGGCCGCGGCGCGCTCAGGTCACTGAGCACGCTGCCGAGGTCGACGCCCGCCGCTTGAGCGCGCACGAGCAGGCCCGGATCGATCGGAGCGTCGAACAGCGCGAGCGAGCGCGTCACCCCGGCGATGTTCTGACAGTGGCGAAGCTTGAACAGCCGGTCCGCGACGGTGGTCCAGTAGCCGAGCAGCTTGTCGTTGGGCGGGATCTTGAAGTAGAAGGTCTGGGGCCGCGGCATGGGCCCGCCACCGTTGTTGCCCGGGGCGCCACCGCCGGCGGCGGGCACGACGTTCTCTATGGCGACCATGGCGTTTGCAAATGCGTCGAGCTTCGGCTCCAAGTCGTCGTAGGAGGCGTCGGCATGCTGTGGCGGCGTGACCGCGACGGGCTTGGGGCCGAGCATCTCGGCCGCGATCACGTAGAGCAGCGTCGCCTCGTTGAGCGCCTCGCGCGAGTCGGTGCTGAACAGGTTGTCGGCCCAGGCGATCAGGTTGTCGAGGTATGACATCACCGCGCGCTTCATGTAGGCGACCGGACGCTGGTCGGCGAGCAGGAACGGGTTGAACGGATCGCGCTTCCAACGATCGACCTGCGCCACCGCGTTCGGGTCGCGCTGGTTGACGAGCAAGAGCAGGTTGTTGATCCGCTCGGCGAGGATCGCGGGCGCGGTCAGGCTGCCGAGCGGCTTCATGATCCAGAACCGCTGCGGGATCGGCTCGGGTCCCTGCCGCGTCGGATCGAAGATGTAGTGAAACCACTTCAGCGCGTCCTCGAACTTCTGGTTCTGGCTCAGTCGTTCGGCGATGAACAGCGGCGCGTGGAAGAACAGCTCCCAGTTGTAGACCGCGTAGGCGGCGTCGGTGCCGAAGTCGATGATCTCGTTGTCCTCGCCCCACGTGACCCGCGGCGTGAACGGCTGGTAGGTATCGCGGAAGCTGAACACGTCCGCACCGGACGGGTCGATCGTGTCGGGCTTGAGTTGCAGGTCACGGTCATACAGGGCCGGGAACCCGCCTTGGCCGAGCTGGTGCCACATCAGGCGCGTGTACGGGTGGTAGAAGCGGTGGAAGCTGTAGCGCACCTCGAACGGCGCCGAGGCCGGATATGACGGCGGCACGGGCAGCCAGGCGCTGCCCCACTGGTAGTAGCGGAGGCCCTCGACGAAGTAGCACCGGCGATTGTCCTGGTAGAAGAACTGCGAGGCCGGATCGAAGGCGAGGTCGGACACATCGCCGACCACACGGAACGGGACCGACGCGGTGTGCAGGAGCTCACCGACGTTCTGCTCGAGCGCCGCGAGCGAGGTGAAGGTCAGCGGCAGGGTCAAGGAGCTGTTGGGTGGCCGCGTGGCGAGCGCCCCGGCCTGAGGGGTCAGCCCCGGCTCGCCGGCGAGGTCCGGATCGGCTTCTCCTTCGGGCAACGGCAGGAGCGGTTGGGCGTCTGGACCGTACGTGTTCTGCGCGTGCGTCAGGAGCCGCTCCTCCACGAACGGGATCAGCACCCCGAAGAAGTTGCGGAGATTGCCTTGGGCTGGCAGGTCGCGGAGCTCAAGGTCGGCGAAGCGACCGTCGAAGTGCGCTCGTCCGATTTGCACGGCCCGCGAGCTGTCGACCCCGTCGACCCACTCCGTGTCAAGGAAGTCATGAGTCTGCAGCTTGCCCAGCCGGAACACGTCGACGAGCAATCGCGCGCCGTAGTGGGGCGCCGGAGCCGGCGACTGGGCCTTGATCGTGTACAGGCGCTCGACTGCCGCCGGATCCTCCGCCGTAGCCGGAGGACCCGACACGTCTCCGAAGCGAGGGAACGGCATGTCGAACAGGCAACCCTTCGTTCTCTGCCCGGCGGCCCACGCGCCGTTGCGGAAGATGCTGAAGTTGAGTCCGATCGCGACATACTTCGCCCCGTCCTGCGACGGCGGCGTCGAGGACTGCTGAGCGGGGGGCAGGGGCTGGCGCGGCTCGTTCTTGACCACGACATCGATCCAGAACAGGCACACGCGACCGCGGTAGATCGCCGGGACGACCTGGTGGGCCTTGATGTTGAGCGGCACCTGCTTCCAGCCCGACCACACGCGATCCGAGAAGGTCCGGTGGTAATACCGCGGCGGATCGTCCGACGTGCGGGCGACAGCGTGGATCGTGCCCGTCTTCGGATCCACGCAGGTCCCGGTGACCTGCAGGTGAGCGAGCTCGTCGAGTCGATCGATGTAGTTCTGCGCGACCGTCTCCATGTAGTCGTTGGTGCTGTCGCTCTGGCGGATGTCGTGCTCGAGCTGCTCGAAGATCTGCGTCCGGTTGGGTCGCTGCGACTCGATGAGCCAGTTCTCGGGATACAAGAACACCTCCCGGGCGGCCTCCCAGATCCGGTAGCGCTTCATCCACCGCCAGTACGTCCACGTGTCATCGCGGTTCAGGTCAACGACGACGCCGTGGTCCTCCTCGAGGCTCATCAGGCAGCGCTCGACGAACAGCTCGACGGCGGCGAAGGCCTGGATCACGCGGGTGGTCATCTCGCACGAGCTCATCTCCACGTCGATCAGGAAGTGGTCGAACAGCGCATCGGCGTCGGCGTAGAGCACTTTGCCGGCGTCGCGCTTCGCGATCAGGTAGGCCTGGAGGGCGGCTGACCGTCGCTCCCGCATCGGGTCCATCAGCTTCGGCGCCACAGCCAGCCAGTCCGGCTCTGAGTACTTGGCCTTGAGCGCGCCGCGGGCCGACGTCGCCTCTGCGTCCCCCGGCGCGGCAACGGCCCAGGCGACGAGCTGATCGCCGCTCGCGCCGGTGGCGCCGAGCATCGCCTGCAGCGTCCGCAACGCGTCGTAGGTGGCCGGTTTCTCGTAGTCCCCCGGGAACACCGCGCCGAGCGCAGTACACAGCGCGGCGATGTCGGCCGCCCGCCACCCGGTGACCGTCGCGAGCGTCGACTGGGCGCCAGCGACGCTCGCGATCGTCCCGCCCGCGATGGCCGCGATCAACCCGTACAGGTCTCCGATCGGACCGCTCGCGAGAGTCGCGGTGAAGGCGCGCTCGAGCTTGACGATCAGCGAGGTGGCGAGCAGCGCGGCGATCGGCTGCGCCGGCTGGGCGCCGGTCACCGGCAGGCTGCGGAGCTCGAGCCCGCCGTAGGGGGCGGCGTGACCGAGCAGCCAGGCGAGGTCGCTGCGGACGAGGTGCAGCCGTTTGACGACGATGCCGACCTTGTCGAGCAGGTCGACGGCGGTGAAGGCGTCGCCGAAGTTCGCGCGCGTGAGCGGGGTGTACGTGCCGCCGGGCTTGTCGATCAGATGTGCATCGGTGAGCACGGTCAGCAACGTCGTCGCACTTGCGGGGAGGGTCAACTGTTCGGCAAGCAGCGCGATGACATCGGCTTGGAGCTGGAGGTTCGGCGCCAGCGCCGCGATCACGCGCGTGCGAGTCAGGTATGTCGCCAGCGACGCCAGCACCTCGCTCGCGCGCTGGTTGATCGCCGCCTGGCGCTGCGAATGCGTGAGGCCGGCGGCGAGCGGCGCGAGCTCGGACTGGGCGGTGGCGACGTCCATGAACAGGCCGAAGTTCGCCGAGATGAACGCGTTTCGGGCCGCGAGAGGCTGGCTGGAAGTGTCGTCGATGATGGCAATCGCGGACGTGAGCAGCAACGGATCAACAAAAGCCGGAAGCTGGGCGAGCTCGCGCTGCAGCACGGCGATCGGCGGGTCAACGCTGCCGAACACCTCGTCGTGGGTCTGCCGGATCGCCGCTCTCACCGCCGGCAGCACCGTGCCGGCGATCTGCTCGTCGGGGATCCCGATCGCCGACGGGCCGTGCGTGAGCACGTAGAGCAATGCCTCGGCGCTGAAGCCCGACTGGCTCATCGCCTTGACCTCGCGGATGAAGGCAAGTGTTGCGGCCGGGCTCGCCAGCCCCGCGGTCAGCGATCCCGCCGACGTGATCGGCAGTAGCGCGAGCAGCTCGGTCATCGAGGACTTCACCGCGGCAGCGAGTGCGGTCACCCGGTAGATCTGGCTGAGGTTCGAGAGCGTCAGCTGGCCGTTGGTGATCGGAGCGGCGAACAGGATTGCGGCGTCGTCGGCTGAGATCTGCAGGGCGGCCTGGATTGCGGGCAGGTGATCACTCAGGTTGGGGTGGGCCACCGCACCGCCGACTGCGAGCGCGGCCAGATCGGCATCGGCCGGCACCGCAGGGTTGAGGAACAGCTGGGCATAGAGTGACGTTGTGCGCGACCCGTCTGCTGCACGATGCCCCGCCGGGCTTGTGTCGAGGTCCGAGTAGAAGGCAAGCTGCCGGTCGACGGCGAGGCCGGTGATGTCGGTCAGGTCACGGAAGGTCTGCAGCTGAACGAGCCCCGGCCCGTCCAGCGTGCCGTTGGCGACCGCTGGCGCCTGCACGAGCATGTCGAGCTCCCACATGTGCCACGTGGCGTGTCGCCAGAGGCGCAGGAACCGGTGAAGCCGGTCCAGCACCGCGGCGTCGAGTGGAGCCGGCGCAAGCGACTCGGCGTTCAGGTCGCACGTGTCATTGACCCCTTGGAGCGTGATGGGCGCGCCCCCGTCGCGGACCCA
Source organism: Actinomycetota bacterium (assembly GCA_030854125.1). Taxonomy (GTDB): domain Bacteria; phylum Actinomycetota; class Thermoleophilia; order Solirubrobacterales; family Solirubrobacteraceae; genus Palsa-465. The sequence goes on from JALYTU010000008.1 coordinate 9,048, forward strand.
GACCACCTCGAGCAGCTGGAGCAGCTGCTCGTAGGTGATCGCGGCGGAATGAAGGAAGGCCTCGACGGGCACGAGGTCGGTGCCTGGGTTCGCGGTGTTCCACGCGATCGCCGCGGGCCCGGAGTTGAGAGTCGTAACCAGGTCCTGCTCGTGCGGGTCGATGGCGAACCGCTCCGCGGCGACGCTGGCGAGCTTCGCGAAAGGAACACTGTGCAGCGGCAGCAGCGTCTCGCGCAGCTGCCATAGCGATATCCCCGATTGCGAGAGGTATGTGCGCAGCTCGTCGAGCGGCTTGTCGTATGGCAGCGTGTGCGGATAGCTCGCGGCCTTGAGCGCTTCGTAGGCTGCCGTGTTCACGTATTCAGGCGCCGCGCGCAGCTCGGCGGAGGTCTGCGTTGTCTGCCTCCAGACAACCGAGGTGGGCGGTGCTACGGCATCCTCGAGCAGTTCATTGACCAGGTCGACATACGGAAGCGCGATGTCGGTGTTGGGGCAGTTGAGCAGCAGATGCCGGATGTCGGGACGCCGGGCGTCGAGCGCGTCGAGCGCGGTCGGGATTGCTCCGGAGAGCGAGTGGCCGCGCAGCCACAGGAGGAGATCACATAGATACGCCGCGGGACTCAGGACCGAGGTGCAGTCGTCGACGGCGCAGTAGTCCTGGGAGCCGAACAGGGTCGCGAGCGACTGGTCGCGCTTGACAGCGTTCTGGGTCGGATCGTCGAGGTTGGTGATCGCGCCGACCGCCTTCGGCCAGATGCCGATGAGGTCACGGTTGAACTGGACGAGGTTCGATATGACGTCCGCGTAGCGCCGCTCGGCGACGCGGTACACCCGGTTCGCCTCGACCTTCGTCAGGCCCGCGGCGACAGCCTGGACGAAGAACTGTTGGCGCCCCATGGTCGCGATTTGCGTCGCGGATTGGATCCCAGAGCGCAGCAGCGATTGCGCCGGGTCGACTTCGGGAACGATCCGCAGCATCCGCTGGAAGCGCTTGACGTTGTCGAGCACGACCGGCTGGTCGGGAGACGCGATGCCAGCGAGGGCCTTCGCGGGGTCCTGCTCGACATAGGTCGCGACATTTGTCTTGATCAGGTCGAGCGAGCGGTTGTTCGCGAAGAACCGGTTGAGTGGCTCCTGTTCGAGGGCCGGAACGAGCTCGTCGGCGGCGATTCGTGACGACAGCGCGGCCGTGGGGTACGCCCGAGTCACGCGCGTGTAGATGACCTTGGCGTAGACCTCGGCGGGTTGTGCGGTGCCGGCCGGCTGGATGCTCGGCGGCGGTCCAACCTGCTCCACAAGCCGCGTCCAGTCGGCGAGCGACGGCCGTGCGAGATCGGACAGGGTCGTGTACTGCCCCTGATTGAACCGGTCCAGCAGCGCCTGCACGAGCGGAACGTGGTTCTTGACGAAGGCTCCCAGCTCGAGCGTCCGCTGCACGTTTGATGCCTCCGCATCGGTGAGGCCCGACTCCCCGCTTGCCAGCGTCCGCCAGAAGTTGCGCATCGACTGGCCGTTGCCGGCCAGCGTCCGTGCAAATGCCTCGTGCTTCTCCGGCGCCAGCCCGGCGACCGCCAGGAGCTCGCCGAGCGTCGCCTTGCCGACCAGGAACGGCTGCCCAAGCAGGTCGGTGGTGCGCCGGGATTGCAACAGCTTGACGAGCTCCGGGATCGCCTTCTCGAGCTCGGCCTCGATCAATCCCTGGGCCACTGCCCGCTCGAGCGTCTGGGTCTGGACGTCAGTCGACAGCGCAAAGATGAGCGAGGCAATCCGCCTGACGAGCGCGTCGATCAGCGCAAAGCCGTCGGCGGCGTCGGCCAGAGGCGCTGGAAGCGCGGACGGAACGTGCTGTCGCAAGAACGCGTAGAAGGCGGCGGCGGGGACGTCGAAGGCCGCCTCGAGCCGCGCCGCGATCGCCACCCTGATGATGTCCTCGGAGCTCCGCCCCATCTCCCGGGACAGAAACGAGACGTCGTGGTGCTCGTCGCTCTCCACGACCTCGTCGAGCGGCAGGCTTCCCAGCTGAAGCTCGATCGTCTGTCGCAGCTCGCCGTACTCCGACTGGTCCCGCCGCCGTTCCTGCAGGTCGACCTCGAGGTCTGGCTGCGCGCCGATCAGGCCAGACTCGAGTGGCCCCGTGAGCCGCTCGGAGCGAGCCTCAACGACGAGCAGCAGCTTGCCGGGGCCCTCTTCCGGGAGACGGCCTTCGATCTCGTAGGTGCCCTCCTCCGAGGCGTCACCAGAACCGAGCGGATGACGGTCGCGAATACGCTGATGCCAGACTGTCACCTCGGCGTACGGCACCTCGCGGCCGTCGGCGTCGGTGATCCGGCCGTGGACGATGAGCTTCTCAAGCACGATGCCCCTTCCGGTCCGCCGCGCTGCGGTCCCGCACGCGTCGGATTGAGTATTTGACCCACCCGCCTCGCCGACGTCCGTCGACGAACGAACCGGTCCCAAAACCCTGGCCCTTATTCCCGGGCTTGTTCCCGGCAAGCACTCGTGATCCGTTGCCACTTCGAGTCGACGCGAGAGTCCAAGGCAAGTCCGGGAACCGTTGGAGGACCCAGCTTGCGACCAGGCGGCCAGCGATCGATGCGAATGGGCCCAACGCGAACGGACCGAGGCTGCGCGTCGAGCGCGGGGGAACTGTCGCCGCTGATGCCGACAAGGCCATTTTAGGTCCCGATCAGACGCGCTCAGCGCCCGCCGAAGGCCTCTTCAACCACGGCCTTTAGCCGGGGCTCGAACTCCTTGCGCAGTTCGCTGGAGTGCCGATCGAGCTCCCTGCTCAGCTTCACCAGCTCTGGCTGCGCCTTGCGCAGGAACTCATAGTACTCGGGGATCGGCAGCCGGACGTGGTACTTCTCCAGCTCGGCGCGAAGGATCCAGCACCACCACCACCAGATGACGTACTGGCGCCCGAGCGCGATGTCGCCGGCGGGCTCGGAGCTCTCGCTGAAGTTCGGCGTGTCCAGAGGATCCTTGATCACGTCGGCATACCAGAAGGCTTCCTCGGCTTCGATGATCCCGTCGTGGTCCCCGTCGGGGTCGAAGGCCAGCGTGCCACCAAAGGCGTCATGTCCCGCCTGCGCGGCGATCCAGTCCCGTGCGAACGGGTCCCAGTTTCCGTCCGCCGACACGTAGGAGTTATTGGGCTCGATCGCCGCTGAAGCCACGCTCGTCGCGTTTGCCGGGCTGCTGGCCAGCACCGGCGCGTTGAACCCGCCGGCATGGCAGGGCTCGAATATGCACATGAGCTTGTCGAACCGGGGCAGCTCACCGATCTTGCTGGCGAAGTCAGGGGCGGCGTAGGAACCCCAGTTCGGGTATGTACACCACGCCGCCGACCCGGGAGTGCCGCCATAGCTGCCGTGGTTGTTGGTGTGGATCAGCAGCAGGTCGTCGGCGTCGATCCGGCTTTTCAGGTCGTCGATCGCCGACTCGAACCCGGCTCGGTCACCGCTGCCGGTTACGTTGATCCGGTACGCAGTGCTGTCCCCCGGCCACGTGGTCTGCACGCCGTCCTGCGTATCGAGCGTCCCGTCGTAGGAGAGGGCGTAGATGTGGTCGCGATCGAAGCCGTAACGATCGATCAGCGTCCGATACAGGAACTCCATGTCGTTGAGGTGGCGCTTGTTCGACATCCCCGACCACAGGATCGCGTAGCGCTGGCGCTCCCAGATGATGGGACAGCGCAGGATCGGGCGGAGCGGAATCGTGATCGGGTTCGGTAGGAACTGCACAGGCTGGTGAAACGCCACCAACGATTTGGGCGGCTTGGCGCCGTAGGGTGGGAGCTGGGCGTCAACGGTCTGGGCCAGCTCGCCGCTTTCGGCGCTGTAGAGCAGGTACCGGCAGTCGTGGCCGAAGTTCGCTCGCGGCACATCGTCGGCCCAGACGAGCACCGAAGCTTGCTTGGCTTTGATCTTGAGGTGCTCGGGCCCGATCGACTCTCCCTCCGCGATCACCCGGCGGTCGATGTGCAGATTGGTTGACTGACGCTCGGAGTAGGACAGTTCATCGAGCACGTTCAGCTGCACGCGCTGGAGAATCGCCTCGCGACTGGCTTCCATCTGGTCTCCCTCGGTGATCGGTTCATTTGGGCTTTGGGCGTTTTGACGTGGACTAATGAAGGTCAGGGAGGACGCCGGCGGGGACCGAGGGGGCCCGGTAGGCCACCCGCCACCCCAGAGCCGGGCGCGACCCGAACGGCGGCAGCTCCGCCTCGACCGAGAGGAGCTCCCCGGTCTCACGCGAGACCAGCACGTACCGACAGCTATGACTCCAGTTCGCCATCGGCTCGCGGTCCACGAACCCGATCAAGGCATCCCACGGCACCACTAGCTCGAGCCGCGGAGCATTGAGTACATCTCCGGCGCTGACATGCTCAGCGGCGACATAGGCGACCGCACCGTCGTGCTCGCGCTGATCGAGCTGGCCGATGAGGATCGCCATCAGCGCGTCATTGGTCAGCGTCATCGCGACATCTCCAGTCAATTCAGCGCTGGCGGCGCGGAGTTCCGCGTGAGTGCCTCAGCCAAGCAGGCCGCCCCAGACACCGCCAGACAGCACACCAGTGATTGGCGCGGGCGCCGCAGAACGGTGATGCTGAGCGGTGCGGCGACCCAGATGCTGAGGCAGTTAAAGCAGTCCATGAGCGCCCCTGCAGTGCTATCTCCAAGCCGCGCGCGAGCCCGCACGACGGCCTCGCTGGGACCGTCCTCCTCGGCGAGCAGGTGGGTCACTCGCCACGTGGCCAGTGAGGCCAGCACGAACCGGGCGCTGAATCCGATGTCGTTGTCAGAAGCCATGCCGGGACCAGAGCAGAAGAGTTGGCTGAGGGCAGCGGGCCGCGTTGACCGTGCCCGCTCAATGGTCGATGACGGCCACGGACACGGATGGGTGCGCCTCGATGTAGCTGTAGTTGGCCAACCAGTTGGTCGCCGGCCCGCCCCCGTCGCCGGCCGGGTTAAAGGCGCGGCTCCACGCGTCAATGGAGAGCCCATATGAGCCTTGTGCGGCGCTGCCGGGCAGCATGTAGAGGGTGACGTTCGACACGCTGTTGTCGGCGAAGTTCTCGTGCCAGTGCTGGCTGGTCGAGACCGGGCTCAGGAGCCCGGGGGTGCCGGCACCACACCCGCTGGCGGTGATCTGCACGTCACGCAGGTGGGCCGCGGTGGCCCCCCAGGTGACCTCGATCTCGATGTCGGCGCCGGCGGGACGCTCGATGACGATGCAGACGAACGGCCATGTGAACGTGTTTTGCGCAAGCCATGCCCCACCCGAGACGCGCCAGCGGATCTGGCTGAAGTTCACATTCGGTGCCTTGTTGTCAACGGCGAACGTCACCGTAGGGCTGAACTCCTCAGGCGGCGAGAGGGGAGTCTTGGTGGCGTCGGCAAGCTGCAGACGGACGACGTAGTCACCGTCGCTGAAGCTCGTCGTCGGCCAGTTCAAGATCCAGTGAGGGAAGACCAGATTGGCAAACTCGGCAGCGGTCGGCATCTTGTACCAGCCGCTAACGTCCGGGAAAGCGTGCATCCACCACGGCGGGCCGGTGAGAGTTGGTGGATACCACTCGAGGCCGGTGAACGGCACCTCGGAGGCACCGTTGTAGGCGTACAGCAGCCTGTACCACTGCGCGCCGCCGATGTCGTGGCATCCGTGCAGCTGCAGCGTGCCGGCGTACGGCGCCTGACCCGGGCTCACCTGAGGGTCTCCGAGCAGCCCTCCGGGGCGCGGGCGGTTCACCCGCGTGGCCGTGCCTGTGGCGTTGTTGTGGTGCGTGGCCGCCAGCGGCATTAACCCCACGGTGACAATCTCGGGCGTGTCGCCGCACGGGATTGAGGGTCCTTCGCAGATCGGCGAAGATCGCGCGATCGGTGACGCGACGAGGGTGACGGGCGGAATGTCACCCGCGTCCCAGCGCACGTCGAAGAATGACTCGGAGTAGATGGTCTCGTCGTCTCCATCGAGGCCAACATCCTGCGTCACCCGGAAGGTGATGTCGGGCACGTCGAGCACGACCTGCCACTCAGGCACGATGATGTCGCGGCAGCGTAGGAACGGCCCGACGGCCCTGGATACGCTGAGGTCGAGGCTGGAGGTAGCCGAGGCGATGTGGTCGGCATTACGTTCGCTGGATCCCGGCAGGACCTCACCGTGCTCGAGCCGCTTCAGCGCATCGTCTCTGAGCGGGGGAGGGAAGGCGTCGAGGAATGCGGGCTCGTCCAAGAGCGTCCTGATGTCGGCGGTCTGAGCGCCGAAGCCCTGCCCGGAGGAGGCAGCCAGGCGACCGAGCGATGGGCGTCCGAGCAGAGCCCCCGCCTGGTCGAGAATCGCGCGTTCAGGAACCTCGAACGCTGTCGGGTCAGGGGGATTGGGATCCACCCCGAACGGCGGACGCTGCACCGCCCCCACCTCTTTGAGGATGTCGCCCAGGCTCGGCTTGAAGATCTCCGGGAAACAGACGCGCTCCCTACGGAAGCTGAGGATGCGGTCGATGTCCCAGCGCGGAATCCACACGCAGAAGCGCCCGCACTCGTCGGTGGTCGTGGTGGCGATGTCCTCGCGGTCGCAGAAGATCGGCCACAGCCACCACCACCAATCCCACGGTCCGTCGACCGGGAAGAAGCCGAGAAACGAGCAGTCAGTGTCCTCCACGTAAACGGTGGCGTTGGGTACGCCTTCGATAGCCCCGGTTCCCGGCTCGACCCGCACCACCCGACCGCACACACGGCGGAAGAACAGCGATATCGGATCGATCCTCCAGCGCAGGATCTCGTCGAGCTCGCGAATCGGCTTGCCGGCCAGCTCCTCCGGTGGCACGCCTGAGATCTGTGCGAGATATTCCGACTGCCGACGGGTGACAATCCGGCTGTCCGGCGATGGTCCCTCGTGCCTGCGTGCGACCCGTGCCATCTGGGCTCCTTAGTCCTGGCCCCCTGGCGCGTCCCCGGCTCGTCGTGGGAGCGCGCCCGCCAGATTCGTGGTCAATGCTGTATCCGACAAAAGTCCTGGTTGAGAAGAAGTTGGCCGGCGTCGGCCGCCCGGATCAGTCGTGCGGGATGGGCCAGCGAGAATGTGTACAGACGCCCACTGGAAGCGCGGTGCAGCACCGCGGTGGCGATACCTCGGTATTCGACCATCACGCTGGTGGCCGGCAGCCCAGACGTGTCACTCTCGCTCGGCTCGACCGTCACTGATTTACGTGACGCAGCCGGTATCATCGTGCGGCGCCGCAGCGCCGCGCGCTTTTGCCCACAACAACCCACGGCTCGGTCCCTCCGTCGGTCTAAGTCCCAGTCGAGCTGATTAGTAACTCCGATGGCGACTATCTCACTGGCTAGTGGCCATGTCAAGCGTCTTTGCGTGCCGCCGCCGACAGTCACTGTCTTGGCCTATAACACTCCAAGTTAAAGGTGAAGAGGTTCAGACAGGAATAGGTGGTGACCAGTAACTCTGAGCCCGTCGTTCCGCCCAAAGCGAGCGCGCCTGTGACTGTCGGTGAGGCACGACCATGTCCCACTCCGTCTTCTGAAGCCCGGCGAGCAGCTCCTCGTTGCGCGACAGCTGATCCATCTGCGCGATCAGCGGCTGGTGCTGATCAAATGCCGACGCGCGGAACACCGTCTCTCCGAACTGCCGCGTCCGGATCTCAAACGCCAGCCCGAACTTCAGATACGAGTCATCCTGCCACTGATCGACAAGGCCGCCCGGCGCCATGATCAGACATCGCTTAACGTCTCCCGCAGGATCAGCTCCTTGATGTAGAGCCCCCGTGATCGTCTTGCCGGCGCCCGGATCATCGGCCAGCAGGAACCGCAGAGGCCGGCCCTCCAACAGCTCTCCGTCGACCGCACGCAGCTGATGCGGCAACGGCTGGATATCGGACGTCACGCCCAACATCGGATCCGAAAGCCCGGCCAGCCCGATCCTCTGGCACTCCGCGACGAGCTTGAAGTCTGCCGCCACGGGGTCCAGTGGTCGCCGTATGGGTGGCGGGTGAGGCTTACGCGGGTGCGTTTCCCGGGCGTGTCCAAACCGTTCCGGACCGGAAACCACGCCGATTCGCCTAATGATGAGCCGGCTAGGGCCGTCGAAGGTCTGCATCTCCCATCGGGCGCACACTCACGCGATGGTCTGTCTACGGGCCGCGAGGTTGGCCTTGCTCACGGCCACGACGCGCCCGGCCTTCTGGGTCTTCTGGGGTCTGGAGTAGTAGACGACTGAACGCGGCACAGATCGCCATGCCTTCGAACCCATGACCTTGTCGGCTGGCGGTGGCGCTGCCCTTGTTCGGATGCGCTACCCCGATGCCTGCGATTTCCAGCCCGCGGAGCATCCCCTGCACCGAAACAATGCCCTTGCGACCGTGCCCGTTGTTCTGTGAGAGATCGTCACGAAGGGACTCCGGCAAGGTTCTACCACGACGAGCTTGGAGCCTCGCTGCTTGGTCGCATACTCAAATCCGGCCTGGTCATCTGGCAGCACAAGCGGCGATTGTCCATCGTCACCGGCCTCGTGAAAGGTGGCAGAACTTGAGGTCGCCACCGGCCGCAACGATTCGAGGCTTCAGCACGTCCGCTGCGTCGTCTTTGAACGTCCCGACTTCGACGCGTGCGGGGTCATCGCCAAGTTCGCCGGTGGTCACCTTGGCGATGATTCCAGCCGTCCAAACTCCCTTGCCGGCGCAGCCCAGCTACTTCGAGCCGTAGACGCGCTCCTCAAGCGCGGTGTCACCGAGGCTTAGGAACTTCACGAGCTTCCCATCGCGGTACGTCAGCACGTCCGCCTGCTCGGCCGACTCGTCGCCCAGCGTGACG